>JAVEUY010000338.1:0-3646 GCA_034005315.1 Ignavibacteriaceae bacterium
CCCATCACATTAAATGCAGCGATCCGATTGAAAATCAATTTCATCTGCATGTATGGATTATTTCCCGAGTTTTCTCCCCAGACTTTCAATTTCGGATTGTGATTCGCAGCACACCAGGACAGAAAATGCACCGGGCTCCAGTCTTTAGGATCCTTGCTGTTTTCATTTACAAAATTTTCTGTACTTGACCAGGGATGAATGGCATTGAAACTGGTAGTGTAGGCAACCAAGTTAGTATCTTGTGGTAATGCCTCAATATGTTGTTGTGGTGCGTGACCTTTAGCCAGCTGTCCATAAAAATCAGCAAAAGCTGTTCCGTCAAGATTAGCTTTAATAGCATCTTCTATTTGACCCGGACGAGCACCCCAATCTGCGTAAAGAATATTGAGCAGACCATCGAAATATTCTCTGATGGTTGCAATCTGGAAATTCTGATAATTTGACAACGAGCTGATATACCAGTTAATAAACTGACGGGCGCTTTCGTTATTCGGACTTGCTTCGCCAGGTTTCCAGTCGGGCACCGGATTGGGAGTGACACCATCTGGAAGCATACCGGTTACTTTCCCGGTTGCAATGTCATCATATCCCCAGAAACATTGTTTTTTTCCGTTAAATTCATTGTCAGGATAATGCAACTCTGCCCAATAGCCGCCACCAACACGTACAGCAAAGAAATTTTCAGCACCAAAACGTTCAAAAACACGTCCGATATATGCAGCCATTTTTTCGCGCACCACCCGGTTAAAAACACCATTAACCACGTTACGACCCGGTTGATCAGTAAGCACATACGCATCCCCGAATTGGTTGACATACCGGCTGTTTTGCAATGATGTGGCCCATCCCGGAGGATAATGCAATCCAAAATCGAGGACAATCAAGGCGCTGTCTTTTTTAAATTTTCTAATCTTTTTCTCAATTTCTTCTGCATAATGTTCAAATACGACACCTTCTTGTGGCTCAAACATATTCCAGCTGACGGTTAGAGACACACACTTAATCCCTTTTTCAACCTGGCTTGCAGCATTCAGGGTATCACTCATTAATGTACCATAATATCTGACTTTGGGAGTTAAAGGATTTTCAACATCATCGTCACACGACACCGCTGCAATAATGGAAAGTAGTCCCAATAAAACAGCTAAAAACACTCTGATTAATACGTTATTAAAGATATTCATACATATAATTTTTATTCCCAACTTTATTTTCGTTGATACATCTTTCAAACTTACTTAATTTTCAATAGTTAAGGATAGGTTAAAATTGCCTCAAGTATTATTTTCCTACAGTATTTAAATTTTGAAGCTATTCTATGTTTAATTTCATAAATGCAAAAACTTCAAGTTCATATAGTTGGAATTTATTTGGGAAAGTTCCACCCGGAATATAAATTCTTACTTTTGAAGTCGTCACCTCTTCAGGAAAAACAACCTTATGAACGGGTTGTGATGTACGTGTAGTAACATCGTCTAATGTTAACCAACTATCGTTTACAAGAGCCTGAAACTGGAAAGGTGGATCATTTTCTGGTGTTGAAATTGTTTCAGTTTCTTTATACAGATATGCTTGATAAGCACTGATTTGATATTCCTCACCCAAATCAATTTCCAGCCAATGCGGACCCGTTGCAGTTTTTGCTGTCCAGCGGGACAAGTCAACATTTTTAATGCCATCTACTGCATATTTAGGTAGGTATACTAAATAATGACCACTAGAAGTTGCTGTTTTATTTTGGGCAATATTCTGACTCCCGGCAATTAGAACAAGTTCGGCAGGGAATGTGTCTAAGGCATTGGATTCAGGGACATACAAGGTTTGGAAATAGGCTTCTTTACTTAAATCAACATTTTCTACAGAAACCGGTTCTTTTAATAGTTCATTTGAGAAATAGGCTTTCTTGTTTGTACCATAATTATCAATATAATTGATCAAGACTCCAATATCATCATTATTTACCGGATTATCATAAACCAAAGTTATTGCTGACTGATTATAATCAACTGCCTTGACTCTTCTGTTTGTCAATCCATTTTTATATTCGTTACCGTAAATATGCATTTCGACCCAGCTAATAGCAGATCTGTTCCCTGCAGCATCAAAAGAAACAGCTTTCAGATTATATTTGCCTTCTGCAATTTGAACAGAATCTGCTTCCCCTAATGTGAAATTAATAGGTTTCCCAAGATCAGCATCTGTAATGTCAAATTCAACTGTATCTACATTAGTTGGAAACCAGTAGAATATTACCTTTTTAGTTTTTGATTCAGACACCCAGAATGTAACATGTGCCCGCATATCACCACTAATCACCTTGATTGAGTCAACTGCATTGAGTTGATAAATCACCTCAACTTCTTCCTCATTATCGCAACCTACCAACAAGCCTGCTAATACCATTACAAACAAAGCAGTCAGTAATTTTACAGGTTTTAACAAACCCACAAAAACCTGTTTTAGGGTATGTGATTTTTGAATATTAGTTTTCATATATAATAAAATATTTTTTAATTCGATACATCTTAATTAATATCCCGGGTTTTGATCTTCAGGAGTCATTGCCGGATTGTTCTGCAATTCAGCTTGTGGAATTGGCCAAAAGTAACGTGATTCATGGAATGTTCTTCCGACAGCAGCAAAAGCTTCCACTAATTTGCCGGTTCTACTCAAATCCCACCAGCGTCTTCTTTCATTTAAAAATTCATATCCTCTTTCTTTCAGCACAATATCACGAAACTGTTCTTTAGTAAGTCCGGTCGGATAATCAACTGTAGGATCAGGAAGAGTCGGTATTCGACCATAAGCACGTCTTTTAATTATATTCAGCCTTTCAAGCGCCAATGCCGTTGGAGCCCCTTCGGCCATGCAGGCAGCCTCTGCGTACATCAGGTATGCTTCTGCATAACGAAAAATCGGAATTGAGTTAATAGCATCACCTTCCCGGGTAGAAATAAATTTAGAAAATAATACCGGATATACTTTGTTTTTAACGAGTTGACCTGTCAACGGGTCCGTATAATGCGTATGTAAATTAAATGACTTTCTCAGGTCGTTTTTGTCCCATGAACTTCCAATAAACGAAGCAGTATCTGGCAACCAGGCATATACACCTTCAGCAGAATTATAATTATACGGTGGTGATTTTGGTTCCTGTAGATAAAAAGTAACTTCACATCTACGGCTCAGAGAATGATGAACAGACATTATATCTTCCGAACTGGTACTATTGGTAAACAGGTTATAAAAGTCAGATGGTTTGGATACCAGTACCAATGAATAATTGCCACTAGTGATTATGTCATCACACTCCTGTGCACACTCAGCCCACTGTTCTGTTGTCAGATAGGCTTGAGCCAACAACATTTTGGCTGCATATTTCGAAGCCCTTCCCGTTACAGTACCTACAGATTCGGGTAAACCGTCAATTGCTTTTTTACAATCACTGATAATTACTTTATAAACTGAATCAACAGGAGCCCTTGGTGCAGCAATGGATTCTTCATCCACAATTTCATGCAAACGAATAGGAACAGCACCCCATCCACGTACCAGATTAAAATAGGCCTGTGCTCTTAAAAAATAAGCTTCTGCTAAAATTCTTTTCTTAACATCTTTGTCAATTTGCATTTCGGAAACATTGTCT
>JAVEUY010000339.1:0-3645 GCA_034005315.1 Ignavibacteriaceae bacterium
TCCAAAGGACTTAGAGCCCATAATATGCATATTGGCGGAGCACATAATTTTGATTTTGGCAGAGTTAAATTTACAATTGCTCATCACGGTTCGCTTACTCCTGATAATCAATATGCAGGTGAACCTTCAGGAGTGCTTTTAACAATTGATGGTAAAACAATTTATCATACCGGTGATACAGGATTGTTTTATGATATGAAATTAATCGGAGAAATGAATCCTGTTGATTATATGCTTTTACCAATTGGTGATAATTTTACAATGGGCATCGATGATGCAGTAAAAGCTGTTGAATTAACAAATCCAAAAATAGCTATACCAATGCACTATAATACTTTTCCGGTTATTGCTTCGGATCCGCAGAAGTTTAAACAGCTTGTTGAGGCAAAATCAGGTAAATGCATTGTTATGCAGTTTGGCGAAGAGATTGTTATATAGATTTTTATATAAAGCTCATATTCTGTTATCTTTAAACTCAATTTTTTATAATCTATAATAAATGGCTAAAATTATTTCTATTGCTAACCAAAAAGGTGGTGTTGGTAAAACAACAACAACAATTAATTTATCTTCTTTACTTGCTGCAGCAGAAAAGAGGACCTTGTTGGTTGATATCGATCCACAGGCAAATTCATCATCAGGATTAAGTGTTACTAATCATAGTCCATCTGTATATGAAGTTCTTGTCGGAACAAAAAATATACAGGAAGTTATAATAAATACATTTATGCCCTTTTTGGATATGCTGCCTTCAAATATTAATCTTGTTGGTGCTGAAATAGAAATGGTAGATATTGAAAACCGCGAAATTCTTTTAAAAAATGCTTTAAACATAGTTAGTTCTGATTATGATTATATTCTGATTGATTGTCCTCCTTCGCTTGGATTGCTTACTCTTAATGCATTAACTGCAGCAGATTCTGTACTTATACCTGTTCAATGTGAATATTTCGCTCTTGAAGGACTTGGACAATTACTAAATACAATTAATATTGTAAAAAAACATTTTAATAAAGATCTGGCTATTGAAGGTGTTTTACTAACTATGTTTGATACCAGGTTAAGACTTTCGCATCAGGTTGCTGAAGAAGTCAGAAAATATTTTGGAGACAAAGTATTTAATACAGTAATTAACAGAAATGTAAGGATATCTGAAGCACCTAGTTATGGAAAACCAATAATTTTATATGATGCAATATCCAGCGGTGCTCAGAATTATATGGCACTTGCATCAGAACTGCTGGAAAAGAATTCAGAATTTAATAAGAATTAGTAATGAATAAGATGAAATCAAGTTTAGGCAGAGGATTAGATGCTTTAATCAATCCGAATAAATTTACTGAAGCTGAAGAACAAAAAGTTTCTGATTTAAAAAATATAAAGGATGATGACGGGAAGCGGGTAGATGTTCTCGTAAATATTGCTGTTGATTTAATTTCACCAAATCCTTTTCAGCCAAGATCCAATTTTAATCAGGAAGCTCTTGAAGAGTTAAAAAAATCTATTATTGCAAATGGACTCATTCAGCCAATTACTGTCAGAAGAGTTGCCGGAAATAGTTATCAACTTGTTTCCGGAGAAAGACGCTTGCGTGCTTATTCTGAAATCGGATATAAAGAAATTCCGGCTTATATAATTAAGGTTGATTCAGATGAGATAATGTTAGCGCTTGCATTGATTGAAAATATTCAGAGAGAAACCTTAAACCCGATAGAAATTGGCAGAGCTTATAAAAGATTAATGGATGAATGCTATTTAACTCAGGAACAAATTGCTGAGCGTGTTGGAAAAAATCGTACTACTATAGCAAACTCTATCAGGCTTCTAAAATTACCTGATAAAATACAAAATTGTTTAATTGATGAATCTGTTTCAGCAGGTCACGCACGTGCATTAATTAATCTGCCTTCTGAAGAACTTCAGCTTTTTGCATTGGAAAAGATTTTACAGGATAATCTTTCTGTCAGAAAAGTTGAAGCGATGGTTAAAAAACTTATTAAAGATGGAATCCCTGATAAAAAATCAGTTACTATCAGACACACTAAAAATATAAATTCAAATTTAAATGATGTTGAAGATAAATTGAGAAAAATATTTGGTACTAAAGTTCAATGTAAACAGAACAAGGATGGCAGGGGAGAGATAATTATTGAGTTTTATTCAAGTGATGAATTAGAAAGATTATTTGAACTGTTTGAAATTATTGATCAAAAATATAGTTAAGTGTATTGCTGTTTTATTAATCCTGAATTCAAAATTAATTGGCTTACAGGATACGCTTAATGTTGCTGATACAACTAAAGAAAATCAAACCTTTGTGATGCAGAAATCTCCCTGGGGTGCTGTTGTCAGAAGTGCTGTATTTCCTGGCTGGGGACAAATTTATAATGAATCGTATTGGAAAGCACCCGTTGTTTGGGGAATAATGGGCTGGTTTGTTTATAACTGGATTGATAACAATAATAAATATATTGATTATAAAAATTTATATATAAAAACTGAACAGTCTCTGGATCGTGAGTATAGAAATTTTTACAGAGATCAGAGAGATCAATTTGCAATTTATATTGTATTAACATATTTCCTTAATCTGGTTGATGCATATGTTGATGCGCATTTGTTTGATTTTAGTGTAGATGAAAATTATTTGACTAATACGAAAATGATCAATGTCAGATTCCATTTCTAAAACCAAATCATCTTTATTTGAATTTACAAAATGTAATAAATGCCTGCACTATAATGCACCCTATCAAAGCATTTGTGAGAATTGTAAAGCCTATCTGAGAGAAAAAATTGTTAACATCGATTTATGGATAACAATTCAGAAATTGATCGAGAGCCCTTCAGAGGCTTTCAGAAATATTGTTTTTGCAGAACACAAAACTTTCATATTCTTTTTATTGTTTTTTATTTCTATTAAGAATTTAATTCTTGCAAGATTCATTTCAATTCCGGAACTTGGGAAAGAAGGAGCAACAACACCTCTGTTTCTTTTACTTTTTTTATCTGTGTTAATAACTACAGGATTTATCTTTTTCATTTCTTTTATTCAATCAAAAATATTGCAGAGAATACAAATTAAACTCAGAACAATTGATGTAATCGCATTAAATTCTTATACGCAAATTCCATTGATATTCAGTTTGGTTTTAATTTTTCCTGTTGAATTAATTGTGCTTGGAACTGATGTGTTCTCGAATAATCCATTTGCATTTCAAATCAAACCCACTGTTACGTATATGTTATTAACTATTGAAACAATGATGATTCTCTGGACATTTATACTTTATTATCTAAGTATTAGATTTACTGGAATTAAAAAAATCTATAGTGTTATTCCAACACTTTCAGTTTTTGTAGTCTGGGCTTCAATTCTTTTCTTATCTTCCAAAATCATTTTCAAACTTTAATCTTTTCAAAATTGTTTAAATGAATTATTCAAAGATAAATTGTCTTAGATGATGAATCTATTTAATCGTGCAACTGCTTATATTATAGTAAGTTATACTGAATAGTTAAACCCGGATTTGTCATTAGAAATTTATTTTTGATGCAACAAACGGCCAACTGAAAAGATTTGTACTAGACCAAATTCCTTCAAACCACTTTCGCCTCCTCATCGCTAAAGATAATTTCAAGATT
>JAVEUY010000340.1:0-3633 GCA_034005315.1 Ignavibacteriaceae bacterium
CAGCATCACTAAGAGCATTTTGAGGATCAGGATGAACTTCCAGAAAGATTGCATCAACACCTACTGCTGCTGCTGCACGGGCAAGCGGTTTTATAAATTTCGGCTGACCGCCGCTTACTAAATCTTTACTTGGAAGCTGAACTGAGTGAGTTGCATCCATTACTACAGGATAACCGAGTTCTCTCATTATAACCAGCGAGCGCATATCAACCACAAGATTATGATATCCAAATGTAGTTCCGCGTTCTGATAGTAATATTTTATTATTTCCGGTTGATGCAACTTTATCAGCAGCGTGTTTCATATCTTCGGGAGCAAGAAATTGTCCCTTTTTAATATTAACAACTTTTCCCGATTTACCGGCAGCAATTAATAAATCAGTTTGCCTTGAAAGAAATGCAGGTATCTGAAGAATATCTGCAGCATCTCCAATCATATCAACATCAGTCTCTTTATGGATATCTGTAACAACCGGCAGATTAAGATTCTGCTTTACTTTTTTAAGAATTGCGATTGAATCTTTATCACCTAAACCGGTAAACGATTTTAAGTTTGTCCGGTTTGCTTTCTTAAAACTCGATTTGAAGATAAAAGGAACATTAAGTTCATCAGTAATTTTACCAATGGCTTCTGCTGTTTCCATTATCATTTTTTCATTTTCAACAACACAAGGTCCGGCAATTAAAACAAAAGGATTATTACCGCCTATTTTTATACGATTAATGTTTACAGTCATAAGATTTTTTTGTTATTCAGTTGTGAAAATAAATAAAATTAAGCTTTTAATGAATAAGCAAAAGAGTTTTAAGAACTAAATAAGATTGTAATCAAAAATGTAAGGAAAGGGCTTGCTCTTGTCACATTGAGCCTGTCGAAATGTGATACATAAATACAATAATAATGTCATCCTTCGACTGCGCTCAGGACGACAAAGAGAAAGCATAGAATACAAATCCAATGTCACGCAGAGTTTATCGAAGTGTGACATTATTTAAAGAAAATTAAAGTAAAACATTTCAGTAACCAAAGTATCAGCAAAGATTGAATTATCAGAATTAAACAAACAACTGATTTAATCTTCTGAAATTTAATTTCTATTGTTATTACCGTCTTCGATTAACTCAGACTGACATAGCATAAATAAACTATAAGAACCTCTGTCGCTCAGCCAGAGGCTGATAAAACTGAACCTGTCGAAGTGTGACACATAAATACAATTACAATAATAATGTCATCCTTCGTCTCCGCTCAGGATAACAACAGTATTCAAAGAGCACTGCAAAAATGAAATCAGTAAAAACTGATTTGTGATTTTTTATCTTGTATAATTCTATCAATTAAATTATAATCGAATTAAAATTTTATCTATTTAATAATTACCGGATTTATGAAATTAAAACTGATCGCAATTTTTTGTATGACTGCATTAATATCTGTTTATTCACAACCTAATCCAAACCTTAACTCATCTGAAATAAAACTTGCATTAAACAAACTTAACGTTCTTGGAAGCGTTTTATTTGTTGCTGCTCATCCTGACGATGAAAACACTGCGGTGATTTCATATCTTGCAAAAGGCAAAATGTTAAGAACTGCTTATCTTTCTGTAACCCGCGGAGATGGCGGACAAAATCTTATCGGTTCAGAGCAGTCAGAACAGCTTGGAGTTATAAGAACACAGGAATTACTTGAAGCAAGAAAAATTGACGGTGGTGAACAGTTTTTTACCCGTGCACTTGATTTCGGTTATTCAAAATCTCCCGATGAAACTTTTAAGATCTGGAATAAAGAAAAAATACTGAGCGATGTTGTCTGGATAGTCAGAAAATTCAGACCTGATGTAATCATTGCAAGATTTCCGACAACAGGCGAAGGCGGACACGGTCATCATACTGCTTCTGCAATACTCGCTTCAGAAGCATTCGATTTAGCTAATGATCCGAATGCATTTCCTGAACAACTTAAATATGTTACGACGTGGCAGCCAAAAAGAATTTTTTGGAATACCTGGTCAAGAACTTTAGAGAATATTAAAATTGATATTACAAATCTTCCTACTATAAATGTTGGTGAGTATAATCCTCTGCTCGGAAAATCTTACAGCGAAATTGCAGCACTTAGCAGATCAATGCATAAAAGTCAGGGATTCGGTTCATCTGCTACAAGAAATAATATGCTTAATCATTTCGTTCTGCTTAAAGGCGATCCGGTTAAGAAAGATTTATTTGAAGGAATATATCTCTCGTGGAAACGACTTGAAGGCGGAGAAGAAATTGAGAAACTAATTAATAAAGCAATCTCCGAGTTTGATGATGAAAATCCTTCAGCTTCAATTTCTAATCTTGTTCCGATATACGCAAAAATAAAAAATCTTAAAGATGATTATTGGAAAAGAGTTAAACTCGAAGAAGTGAAAGAACTGATCCGCTCTTGTGCAGGAATCTGGATTGAAGCAATCAGCAGTGATGAATATGCAGCTATCGGTGATCAGATAAAAGTTAAAACTTCAATTGTTAACAGAAGTTCCGGAAATTTTATTCTGAAAAATATTTCCATCAATGATGAATCACGGAAAATCGAAAATGTTTCTCTGAAACAAGGAGAAATGTTTAGTTATGATTTTGATATTAATATTTCTGATGATGCAAAAACTTCTAATCCGTATTGGTTAAAAAAAGAACGGGAAAGCGGGAGCTTTGTTGTTGATGATCAAACATTAATCGGATTACCTGAATCCTCAGCACCGTTTAATTGCAATTTTACTGTCGAAGCTTACGGAGAAACAATTGACTTTTCTGTTCCGCTTTATAAACGAATTACTGATCCGGTTGAAGGTGAGTTATACTCTCAGGTTAAAATTGCTCCGCCTGCAGTAATCAACATTGAAAAAGATCTTTATTTCTTTAACGGCTCTTCATCAAAAGATATTAAGGTAACAATTCAATCTTTTAAAGAAAATCTTTCCGGCAAAATTCTTTTTAATGTTAACAACGGCTGGAAAATAGAACCAGCCTCAATTGATTTTTCTGAGATGAAAAAAAATCAGAAGAAAGATTACTTTATAAAAGTAACTCCGAATCAATCAGCAGTTAATTCTGAAATCATTGCAAAAGTATTAATTGATAAGAAAGAATACACAAAAAAAATCATCCGTAAACAATACAAACACATAATGCCTCAAACAATTTTTCAGGATTCTAAAGCTGTATTGCAATCATATGATCTTGCAAAAACCAAATTAAAGAAAATAGGATACATCCCCGGTTCAGGTGATTTAATTCCAAATTTCCTGAGCGATCTTGGATTTGATGTTGTTGTCTTCGATGATAAACAATTCAGTCAGAATCAGTTGGAGCAATATGATGTTATAATTACAGGAATCAGAGCATATAATACAAGAGATGAGCTTTCAGCATTTCAAAAAGAATTATTTAAGTATGTTGAAAACGGCGGAACTCTGATTTCACAATACAATACAACAGCTCAATTGATTTTAGATCCCGGAATCTTTCCGTTAAAAATTTCACATGACAGAGTCACGGATGAAAACAGTCCCGTTAAAATCCTGAATAAAGATCATAAGATTTTTAACTATCCTTATAAAATAACCGAAGATGATTTTAAAGGATGGAT
>JAVEUY010000341.1:0-3615 GCA_034005315.1 Ignavibacteriaceae bacterium
CGTCCACCAACACCAAGAACCCACTGAATCCCATTGGGTGCAATAAGAAGATTCTCTTTCAGCATAAGTGCTATTTGTAAAAACAGAAATCTTCAATCCGAACAAATCAATATCGCCATTAGCATTATCACTAACAGCAAATTTGATGTTGAAGAACATAAGAAAAGCGAACAGAGCAATGCCCAAAAGTTTACCAATCTTTTGAGCGCGTGTTTTTGTTTGTGCAGACATAGAACCTCTTGAATATCGATGATGAATTAATTTATTTATTATGATCTTTGGTAAAGATCATTTTTTTGATTTTATTTTAACATTCTGTTTTCATCAAGTCAATAATGGAATCCGCCATTTTTGCCAGTTGATTAAAAAATAATGGCATTTAGTATATTATTGAAAAAAGCTAATAACAAAGATGTAAAAAACAATAACCCTTATATCGATTAGTTTTTTCTTCATATTTAAATTCACTTTAATTTATACACTTCAATTATAGGATTAGGTAAATTTCCTTGTTTATCCGGTGGGGGTTGCTCAGCTAAATAGATATAGCCATTTTTTGCAGTAAGTATCTTTTTATCAAGTATAATCTCTTTAGTTAATAAATATTTACCATCAGAATTATATAATTCAATTCCAAAATAGTTTGATTGAGAAAGCTGGACAAGAATTTTGTTTTTCTCATCGAGAAATATACCAGTAGTGATAGTCTTGTTGGCTAATAATTTTGGAACTTCCTTTAAAGCATTTAATGGATCATCGCTAGTTAAATCTCTCTCAATTTTTCTCAAATAACTAGGTTCATTCATAAAACTTTTAATAAAATTACCTTTGCTGTCATACTTTGTAACCAAAGGACTATTTACATTAACATGGTAAATATTATCATTGCTGTCTGTAATTAATCCACCCCCCTCAAATCTATATATAAGTCTTTCAAAATCTTTAGGAAATTTTCCAAATCTAAATATTTCTCTCCCTTTGTTATCCATACACTTTAAATGATTCCCGTCCCCATAATTATAATAACCGACAATTGATCCGTTTCCCAGAAAAGCTAAATGCGCTGGTGCAATAAATGAAAGGTCCATATTCCCCAGACAATTTCCATCTGCACTAAATCTGTATCCCCAAGGGGCACTGTTCAACACAAAAATGTTTCCTTTTTTATCAAACATTGCTTTAAAAGGCTGCCAATTGAAACCTGGTGTACATTTTTCAGTTGAAAGAGTTTTTATTACTCCATCATCGGTATTAAACAAATACACTTTTTTAGAAAGCATGTCAGTAATCAATAAATTGATTTCACTATCTATATCTAAATAAGTTATATCACCTATTAATAGAGAATCATTTATTGTAATTACTTTAATTTTTTTTGCATTGTCGTAAAAATTGATTTCTCTTTTTTGTCCCAATACAAGTAAATTTAGAAATAATAAGATTATAAGTGTGTTTCTGATATCTTATCATCCTTTCAATATTGTTAACTTTTAAAACCAGTATAATATCCACTAATTGGAAATTCAAAACAATTGCACTGCATTATTGAACATTCAAGTGTTAATGATGGGAGATGGCAACTAACCCAAAAACCACCTGTTTGACCTGGACAAATACATCCGCCTCCCATTGACAGTTTATATTTATGCACAGGACCCTGCAAAAGTCTCATTAATCATTATCTTGAATTTATAACCGAATAATTCAAAATCACTAAAATTATTCTTACTTATCACAATTGAAAAATTTAACATAATAAATAAGCCGATAATAATAATGATTGTATTTCTTATTTTTTTCATAATGATATATTCCATCAATAAAATTTTTACATAAAGATTTTAAAATGTGGCTTCAGCTATTTTGTTTTTTGAACTTACATCTTGTTGAACAGAAAATACTAATTCGTTTTTAATGGAAAATATTTAATCAATATTTATCTTCTAAAAGATATCGTTACCAAAATCAAACGATTTTAATATTGCCCAGAATCTAGGTTGAAATAAATAAAAGTCATTCTTTCCTTTAATCATAATCTTTAACCTGAAATCTTCATTATCCTCTGTTCTTAAATAAATGATCTGAGTAAAGTAATCCTGTAATTCCTCAGGATCGTTATAATAAGCTGTATATTTTTCAAAATCAGTTTTGTATTGATATCTTTTTTCAATGAACATATCCTTATCAACTACTTCAAGATGAAGATATGGCGGAGGATTAACCGAACCGTCATTTAACCAAAATGTAACGCCTTCAAGTTTTTTGTTTTTATTTTGATCTATGAATGTCCATCCGCGCGGATATTTCATTTTAACATTTAATGTCGGTTCTGTATAAAACTGTTCAAGATTTGTTGTATCAGCCTGTATATCTGTAAAGCTTACTGTCCTGATTTCATCTGCTTCTTTAAGGGGTGGTTCCGGAATTTCATCAACATCCCCAATATTACTTTTCTCTTTTTCGTTAAATGTTTTTTCTGTCTGATATTCCTGTGTATCGAGTGAAAATATTATTGAATTGATTCTTGCTGAGTTTGAAGATAAATCCAGGAAATAAATCAGGCTGACAAAGAGTATTAAGTGAATTATTATAGAGAAGATATAATTCTTTAACCAGATTTTTCTTTCTTTACTTCGATTTATTTCATCAGAATTTCTGTTCATAAGTTTTATTTGATGCCTGAATCAAAATTACTAATTTTGCACTCACATTATTAATAAATTATAAAGTAAAATGAAGTATCTAATTACCGGCGGAGCTGGATTTTTAGGAATTAATCTCGTCAGATATTTACACTCGCGCGGACACGAAGTTACATCTCTTGATATCGTTCATTTTGATTATCCTGATATGAACGATAA
Organism: Ignavibacteriaceae bacterium; assembly: GCA_034005315.1. Taxonomy (GTDB): domain Bacteria; phylum Bacteroidota; class Ignavibacteria; order Ignavibacteriales; family Ignavibacteriaceae; genus IGN3. Next base: position 2,862 of record JAVEUY010000341.1, read on the forward strand.
AATAAAAATCATTACCGGCGATATCAGAGATAAAGAAAAAGTAAAAGAGGCTGTTGCAGATCAGGATATTGTTGTTCATACAGCAGCGGCTCTGCCGCTTTATAAACCTGAAGATATTTATTCTACGGATATTGATGGAACAAGAAATCTTATTGAGGAATCTTACGCACAAAAAGTTAAAAGATTTATTCATATTTCTTCAACGGCTGTTTATGGTATCCCCGATCATCATCCTTTGATTGAAAATGACAAGCTCGATGGAGTTGGTCCTTATGGTAAAGCAAAAATCCTTGCAGAAGAGGAATGTCTTAAGTTCAGAGAAAAAGGAATGTGTGTTCCGGTTATTCGTCCAAAATCTTTTATCGGACCTGAAAGACTCGGTGTGTTCGATCTTCTTTATGATTGGGCGTATGATGGCAAAGGTTTTCCGATGATAGGTAAAGGAAATAACCGTTATCAGCTTCTGGATGTAGAAGATCTTTGTGATGCCATTTATTTAACCGCTACTCTGGATGAAAAAACAGTAAATGATACTTTTAACATCGGTGCAAAAGAGTTTACTACAATGCGTGAAGATTATCAGTCAGTCTTGGATGCTGCAGGATTCGGTAAAAAAATTGTCGGTCTTCCTGAAAAACCAATTATATATACATTGAAATTCTTGGAAGCGCTTAAACTTTCGCCTTTATATAAATGGGTTTATGAAACTGCCTCTAAAGATTCTTTCGTATCAATAGAAAAAGCAGAAAAAGTG
>JAVEUY010000342.1:0-3593 GCA_034005315.1 Ignavibacteriaceae bacterium
ACAAGAAGAAAAACAAAAATCTTTAATCCGTATAAAAAGATAGAGCACGCAATTGACAAGGCTAATATGCATCTTGAGTTTATTTCTGCAGGGTTAAATGTTCCTTACTCAATAATTATTCCCCCGCATAGCTTAACAAAGGATCTCTTTATTTCAGTTGATGATTTGTCAATACTCGGAAATCCGTTTATAATAAAGCCGTGTAATACAACAGGCGGCGGAACAGGTGTTGTTAAAGGTGCGGAATCGCTTAAAGAAGTCTTGGATGCCAGACAAAAACACGACGGAGATAAATATCTTATTCAGCAAAAAATATTTCCGGTAATTTTAGAAAACAAGAAAGCATGGTTCAGATGTTTTTGGGCTTTTGGAAAAATAATTTGTGCCTGGTGGGATGATGAAACTCATATTTATAAAAACCTTACTGAAGATGAAGTTGATATTTTTCAGCTAAAAAAATTATTTCAGATAACCAGAACAATACGAAAGATAACTGAACTGGATTTTTTCTCAACTGAAATTGCCGTTACTTCAAACGGAAAATTTATTGTTATCGATTATGTAAATGATCAATGTGATATGAGATTAAAATCCTTGCATTATGATGGAGTACCTGACGATATAGTTGAAGAAATTGTTTTTAATCTTCACAGTGCAGTAAAAAAAGAAATCAAATCTAACTGACAAGGATGAAGATATTATCTATATACTTAATAATATTTTTTATTCTGCTGCTTTTAGCCGGATATTTCTTTCTGTTTAATATTTATGGAGTTGAAGTAAAGAAATCCAATGATAATCTTTATGCTGATTTTGATTCTGAAATGACAATAAAAATTATTCCGGTTAACGCTTTAGGTAAAAAAGCATGGTTCAGAAAAACTTCTGCACATTTTGAGATTGTTGAAGGACTTGATTTAATATCAATTATTGAAAATAATCCTGATGGAGGCATTCTGAAAATAAGAGCTAATGGTAAAAACGGAATTGTAGGAATTAAAATTAAGTCTGTTCATTCTCTCTTTCCGGATTATGTTGAGTTTGAAATTTTACCATTAACTGTTTAAAGTGCGCTGAATTATTCAATAATAATTTCTAACTTGCAATACATATTCTATTCTTAAGGATTAGTTATAATGATTAAATATTCTTTCTCAATTTTCGTTTTAATTACAGGTTTAATATTTGCACAAGGCACAGCAGGTGAAAATGCAAAATATGAATACCGGTACTTAATTGATATGCCTGCAGCCGGTATAATGGAACGGGGAACAGTCGGAATAACTACCGAACTCTTACCTCTTGGTACTTTAATCGAAAAAGTTGAAGCCGGAATATTTAACAGCATCAGTATTGGTCTTTCGTATGGCGGTACAAATATAATCGGCACCGGAAAACCCGAGTGGTATCCTTTTCCACCCGGTGTAAATTTAAGATTCAGAGTTATGGATGAAACTATCCTGATACCTGCTATAACTCATGGATTTGATACACAAGGTAAAGGCGAATACTATAAAGATGAAAAGAGATTTGCAGTTAAAGCACCGGGAATTTTTGCCGCAGCAAGTAAAAACTTTTCGATGCTCGGTTATTTAAGTTTACACGGAACAGTTAACTATTCAGTTCTTGAAGATAAAGACGGAGATAATTTTGTAAACATTATGATAGGTGCGGAAAAAACACTCGGCAGTTCTTTCTCTGTTCTTTTTGAATATAATTTCGCTTTTAATGATAATTCAACAGACAAGTTTGGTGAAGGAAAAGGTTATATGAATTTTGGAATCAGATGGTCAATTGCTCCCGGAGTAACAGCCGGTTTTGATCTTAGAGATTTATTAAGAAATAAGAAATGGAGTCCGCATTCTGCTGATAGATCTTTAGTGCTTGAGTTTGTACAAAGAATCTGAGTTTTTTAATTGTGTGCTTTATTATACAATAAAGTTTATTGAAATATACACTTCAACTTTTCTGTACTTGCTTTTTACTCATCGGGAAAGAATTTTTCACTTTAATTAAGGCTCGATATTTGCAATTTTAGTATCAGTTAAATCAATAAAGGTTAATGAAATGAAAAATATTAAATTAACATTGCTTGTTATGCTTCCGGTTTTGTCATTATTCTTAACCGGATGTTATACTCAGGTTGCTACAGGAGATTATGATTATGGTAATTGGAGCCGCGAAAAATCCAAACCTTATTATGATTATGAAGAAAACACAGATACATCAACAGATTCATATAACGATGAATATGCTTACGAAGATGAGGATTCTTCTATTGATGAGAGTCAGACTGAAATCAATTATTATTTTTATGGTTATCCTTCATATAGAAAATACTTTTGGAATTATTATCCTTCCGTTTCTGTAGTTATTGGTACCGGATGGAATTATGATCCCTGGTGGTATTGGAATCCATGGTATCCGTCTTATTGGTATTATCCTTCTGTCATCTGTTATTATCCAACTTACTGGTATCCGAGATATTATTACGGCTGGTGGGATCCTTATCCATATTCCGGCGGATATGGCGGATATTATACTTCAACTTATAAATACAGAACAAATGATGTTTATAAGATCAGAAATAACTCCGGAGTAAGAAACACAGGCAGTGGAAGAGATGTGTTTGCAACCCGTGATGGAAATACACAATTAAGAGATCAATTGAAAACACGTGAAAGACAAATTGTATCCGGCAGAGATGAAGTAAAACGCGAGAGAATCGGTTCAACAGATAATTCAAGAATATCATCAAGAGAAAAAACAAATACTGGAAGAGATATTCTGATAGATAAGGAATCAATCCGTAAAAATGATGAGCGGACAAAAACATCTACTCGTACAAATGATGTTATAAGAAAAACTGATACTCAAAGAAAAACAGAAAAAGAAGTTATCAGAGATACCCGTAAAAAAACTGATGATACAAGAATAAATACTCAGAAAAGAAATGAGACTGAGAAGAAAAATCCAACTATAAAGAGGAATAATACTAATAAGAATAATGAAATCAGGAAGAAGGATGCTCCTAAAGAAAACAAAACAAAAAGTCCTACAATAAATAAGCGCCCTGATACAAATAACAACAATACAAACAAAAATAATACACCGAACAGGAATTATACTCCGCCAAAAACCAATAATACACCTAGGAGTTATTCACCGCCATCAGGTAATACAACTTCACCACCGCGCGGTAATACTAACTCCAGCCCAAGAGGTAACAGCGGGAATAATAATTCAGGAAGAACAAGGTAAATAAAATGAAAAATTTAATCGGACTTCTATCTCTGGCTTTTCTTATCAATCTGACAATGACAGGTTGTTATACAATCATTTGGGATCCAACAGCAGAAGTTTCCTATTCCGGAGATTATGATGATGAAAGTGAATTTTATGGAAGCACCTATTATGGTAATTATGGTGGATTTTATGAATCTCCCTGGTGGATTTCATATCCGGTTTTTATAGGTTCCGGTAATGTATCTGGTACTACAACAAAAGACAGAACCAACGGACGAAATGATGAAACAAACAGTTTCCGAAATGATGGAGGCAGAGGAAACAATGAAAGAAATTCAGGATTGGGC
>JAVEUY010000343.1:0-3595 GCA_034005315.1 Ignavibacteriaceae bacterium
TTTTATAATTTCTGCTGTTCCGTTATATAATTTAGAAAGAATAATTGATCTTAATATTCTGAACATAAATAATCAATTTGAGTATTCTACAATTCTCAATATCCATTTATGGATAGACGAACTTGATCTTCAAGAAAAATTTTACGGATTTCTTGATTCACCTTTGCATTGGATTTTTGTGAAAGATGAACATTATAATATTGTTATAAGCGATGCAGATTATTTAGCTGAAAAAGATCAAAACGAAATTATGAAAATAGTTATCAGTGAATTGAAAAAGTTTTTTCCTGTTTCTGCCTATGACATAAAAAAATATAAGATAATAAAAGAGAAAAGAGCTACTTTCATTCCGGATAACAAAGCTAACAGATTAAGACCCAAAGCTGAGACAAAGATAAAAAATTTATTTCTTGCAGGTGACTGGACTGATACCGGATTACCTGCAACTATCGAAAGTGCTGTTAAAAGCGGAAGAATCGCTGCAGAAAAAGTGTTAGAAAATATTTAAGTAAAAAAACTATGAACGAAAAAGCAAAATATTTTATTCAGAAACTACAGTTAAAAAAGCATCCTGAAGGCGGATATTACAGAGAAATCTATCGTGCTGCAGAAATGTTTTATATTGATTCTGTTCCTAAAGCATTAGAAAGAAATGCTGCTACATCTATTTACTTTTTATTGGAAGGTAAACAGGTATCAAAGTTTCATAAGCTTAAATCAGATGAACAGTGGCATTTTTATGACGGCTCAACTGTTAAAATTTATGTAATTGATAGTTATGGAAAACTTAATGAGTATTTATTAGGAGCTGATTTAGTCAAAGGGGAATCTTTTCAGATTGTTATTAAAAAGAACAATTGGTTTGCCGCAGAAGTAATAAATAAACGAGGATATGCATTAATAGGTTGTACAGTTGCACCGGGTTTTGATTTTGATGATTTTGAACTCGCAGATAGTAAACTAATGTTGGAAAAATTTCCTCATTGTGCTGATATAATAAAAAAGCTTACCTGAGATTATTTAGCTAAATTAACTACTAAAAAATTACCTTATTTTATTGAAATAAATTAAATATGTTATCTCCTGTAGAAAATTTGACTTAAATAAAATGTTGAATTTATAGTCCATTTTCTCTAATTTTTTGCCGCAAAAATTAAAAATAGAGGAATCTTATCGGGATAACTTTTACGATTGTTTTTTTCACATTATCAGGAAATTCGTATTAAACGCAAAGTAAAGAATTTCATAGCAGAAGCATTTCGTGTTTTAATTGCTTCCTCTGTGATGTTTTATGCAGGAATAAATCTCGGTTCCGGAAAAGAATCGCAGGTTAATGAAGCGATGCTTCAGGCGGCTTGCTTTGATTTTTTATCAACTCAGCACTCATTTGAACTGCCGAATCAATCAAAGCCTTTAAAGCAATCTTCTGTTTTTAATAAACAGGAAGATAATTTATCTGTTTTATTTAATGACTATTCTTATCCGGATTCTCCTATTGTTGCAATTGATGATTCTGTTCTAATTGTAAAAGATGATTCATTACATATTGCAGTTGATTCTCTTCACTTAATTGATTCTACTAAAATAACTGACCCATTTGCTAAGAATGTAAAAGTTAATGAAGATTCATTAAGATTAGTCAAAATGTCACTTGATTCTACTGCACGTTTACAGTATTTCAGATATCAGCGTGAAGACATCCCTTATACAACATTAACTCAGAAAAAGAAATCAAAATATTTTGTAGAGCCATCACCGACTTACAAAACAAGAAAAGTTACAATTGATTCAACCGGCAAGTTTGTAGAAATACAGGATATTATTGCAGGCAAACCATCAAAAATAATTCTTCGTGTTCCGATTGAAGAATATATTAAAACTCGTTTAGAACTTGAGGAAAGAAAAAAATGGGAAGCGCTCGGTTATGCTTATGAACTTAAGGAATCAAAAGTAGGTTTAAGCGAGTTAATTAAAAGTTTTACAGACTTTGAAATCCCATTACCAAGCGTTGGTGTACTAAGTATTTTTGGTACTCCAAAAATCAGTTTAAAGATAGGTGGTTCAGTTCAGATTCATGGTGCCTGGCGAAACGAAACTACTGAAGGTGTTACTGCTTCCCGTTTAGGTAATACGAGGAATGAACCTGATTTTAAACAGCAGGTTCAGATAAATGTAAACGGCACTATTGGTGATAAATTAAATATTGTCGCCGATTGGAATACAGAAAGAACTTTTGAGTACGAAAATCAACTTAAAATTAAATATACTGGTTATGAAGATGAGATAATCCAAAGTATAGAAGCCGGAAATGTTTCTTTGCAAACTTCTCCGCTTGTTGGCGGAAGCGAAGCTCTGTTTGGAATTAAAGCTCATTTTAAAATGGGACCGTTTACATTAACTACTATTGCAAGCCAGAAAAAAGGAGAAACAAAAGAAGTACAAGTATCCGGCGGAACATCTGAAACTCCATTCCTGAGAAGAGCTTATGAGTATTCAACCAACCACTTCTTTCTTGATACAGCTTATGCATCTCTAACAGGTAAGATTTTTGAGAATTATTACGGTAAGCCTACTCCGGAAATAAGAGGTGAAATGCTTGTTACTGATATTCAGGTTTGGAAATCCATAAATGTTATATCACCTGACAAATCCAAAGAAAGAAATGCTAATGTTTTTATTGATTTACCGGAAATTAATGTAGGTGAAGTTTATGCTCAGAGCTATCGTGATGATCTTTCTAACACAACTCCAGGTAAAACCGATGCAAGCCGCTTTACACTTTTATCAGAAGGCGTTGATTATATCGTTCATCATGAGACTGGTTTCATAACACTTAAAACAGCTATTAATGAAAATGATATCATTGCAGTTGCTTTTCGTCGTGAAAATGGTCAAGGTCCTAGTGATGATAAGGTATGTGGCGAGTTCTTAGCTCAAGGAAGTACTGACACAACCAGGCTTGTATTAAAAATGGTTAAACCACGCAACCTTCAACCGCAGTTTAAAATTGCATGGAGTTTAATGTTAAAAAATATCTATGCACTTGGACCCAGAAATATTAAAAGAGAAGGTTTTGAGTTTGATATTCAAAGAGAAGTTGAAGGACAGGAACCTGTAAGTGAAATCGGTACTATAAGGTTCCTTAATGCTTTTGGTCTGGATTTACTTAATTCAAGTTTACAGCCTCAGCCGGATAATATTTTTGATTTTCGTACTGATATTACAATCTTACCGGAAACCGGTGAAGTGATATTTCCGACACTTGAACCATTTGGAGCAAATCTTCCAACCGGGCTTGACTATGATGCATATAATTTTAATGAAGTTTATGATACTACAAAAAATGCTGCTTCTCAGAAGAAAATAAAAGATAAATGGATACTTGTTGGTAAAAGTAAAGGTACCTCTTCATCTATTTATCAGTTAGGATTTAATATTGTAGAAAATTCTGTAAAAGTATTACTTAACGGAAGAGAGCTTTCTCCCGGTACTGATTACTCGGTTGATTATAATACAGGACAGTTAACTATAAGGAATGATGCAGCATTAGTTCCGGGTGCAGATCTTAAGATAACTTACGAACAGAATGATCTTT
>JAVEUY010000017.1:0-16999 GCA_034005315.1 Ignavibacteriaceae bacterium
GGGTGGGCTCGAACCACCGACCCTCTGCTTAAAAGGCAGATGCTCTACCCCTGAGCTACGCGCCCAAAATTTTGAACGGCAAATATAAATAATGTGCTTTTTTATTCCAAACTAAAAGATTTTTTACTGGTGGGAAATGATAGATAATTCAAAAAATTCGAAAATTTTAGTAGGTGATGATGACGAAACACTTTGTTATCTCCTAAAAGAACAATTGCTTGAAGAAGGTTTTTCTGTTGATGCCGTTTATGACGGTAAATATGCAATCGAAGCAGTTAAAACCAAAAACTACGATGTTCTGCTCCTTGATCTTAATATGCGGGAAGTTCAGGGAGAAGAGGTTTTAAAATTCTTAAAAGATTCCGGAAACGAATTACTCGAAGTAATTATTCTCTCCGCTCAATCTGATATTAAAAAAGCGATTCAATGTATTAAAAATGGTGCTTATGATTATATTACTAAACCATACGAATTTGAAGAGCTTGTTCTAACCGTTAAAAGAGCTGTTGAGCATAGAAGCCTGATAGTAGAAAAGAATTTATATAAGAAGGTAGTAGAGAAAAATCATCCGGAGAAAATTATCGGCGAAAGTAAATCTCTTCAACGGGTTTTAACGCTTGCCAATAAAGCTGCACAGTCTGATTCAAATGTTTTAATCGAAGGCGAGACTGGTACGGGTAAAGAATTATTTGCTGAATTTATTCATAAACAATCTGCCAGAAAAGATAAACCTTTCGTGGTTATCAATTGCGCTTCTTTACCGGATCAGTTAATTGAAAGCGAATTATTCGGACATGAAAAAGGAGCGTTTACTGATGCAAAATCAACAAAGCAGGGTTTGGTTGAAATCGCTCACGGCGGAACATTATTCCTTGATGAAATTGGTGAGTTAAGTTTAACACTTCAACCAAAACTTCTCAGATTTTTGGAAAATGGCGAGTACAGAAGAATCGGTGGAATAACCAATCTTAATTCAAATGTAAGGGTAATTGGCGCAACAAACAGAAATCTGCTTGAAGAAGCCGATGTAAAAAACTTCAGACGGGATCTTTTATTCAGGTTAAATGTTATTACATTAACTATTCCTCCGTTAAGAGAAAGAAAAGATGATATTATTATTTTAGCCGATTATTTTTTAAGTTCAAAATCACCGATCAGATCTCCTAAAAAACTTACAGTAGAAGCTTCACAGATACTTGAAGAATATAGCTTTACTGGCAACGTAAGAGAGCTTGAACATATTATTGAACGTGCTATTATCTTTGCCGAAGATGATCATATCAGACCGGAAGATTTAAATCTGCCGAATACTCTCACTTACAAAGAAATTGGCAGAATGGGCAACGTAGAAATTCCATCAGAAATATTAAGTATGGAAGACCTGGAAAGATGGCAGATTGGAAAAGTTTTAGATGCAAATAGATGGGATAGAACAGTTACGGCAAATCAGCTTGGCATTAGTCCAAAGACTCTTTATACTAAAATAAAGAAATACGAACTTAAACAAGATTAGACTGAATGTCTGATAAAATAATCAGAAAATACAAGTTGCTTGATCTTCTTGAACTCCAGACAACTTCTGTTGCTCTTGCAGATAACGCATTTAAGATTTTCTGGTATAATAAAAGTTTTAAAAAAGATATTGGTCCCGGTAAACTAAAGGGAATATCTTTAATGTCATTATTCGGCATAAACACACCTGTTAGCTCTGCAATTATAAGCGCCCCTAAATCTTTTGTCGTTCCCGCTGCTGATAAAAATAAAAATATAATTATTACTCCCATAATAACAGACTCAAAGAAAAAAGTTCCCGGCTCTTATCTGATAGAAATACTTCCAATGTTTGACTCAGGGTTTAAACAAGAATCAGATAAGGAAAAATTTAAAAGAAATTTGTTCTTCCAGACAGAGCTTCAGAGTCTGCTTGTTTTACTGGTAAAAGAAAAGTCCATCGATACTATTACAGAAGAAATACTTCTAAGATGTTTGGAAATTACTAATAGTGATTTTGGTATCATTGTTCTGCAGGATGGAGATGAAATAATTAAATTTATTTACAATGATGAATCTGATTTTATTTCCGACAAAGAGGAAGCAGAAAAGAGTATCAAATTCAATTCTTCTTTTATAAACAAATGGCTTGATATTAATAAAAGACCTTTGCTTGCACTTAATCATCATAACAATATTGGTTACGGAATAACTCAGGTATTAGGCTGTGAATCTTTATGTATTTCTCCCTGTTATTTTGATAATATTCTTCGTGCAAAGATTTTGCTTGGGAAAAAAGAGGGAACATATTCTTCACTTGACATTAATGATATAGAACAGTTTTCCACTCTTCTGTCTTTTGCAATAAGTAATATTCAAACCAGGCAGCTAAATACTGCCTTGGAATCCAGATTACTACAAGCACAGAAACTTGAAACAATTGGTAAGCTTAGCAGCGGTATGGCTCATGATTTTAACAATTTGCTTTCAAGTATTTTTGGAAGTCTGCATCTGCTTCGTAATCGTGTGCCTGAATCTGAAAATGTTTTTAAACTTATTGATAATATCGAAAATTGTTCTATCAGAGCCAGGGATTTAACAAAGGGTCTGCTCTCTTTCGGCAAGCCAACTGCAAAAAGAAAAGAAATTGTAATGCCTAACTTTTTAATGAGTGAGCTTTCAAAAGTAGTTACACAAACTTTTCCTAATTCAATAACATTTGAAGAAAGAATTGAAACAGGTTTACACAATATTCTTGGCAACGGAACTGAGATTTATCAGATATTACTCAACCTTTGTGTAAATGCTAAGGAATCTATTGAAGGTCGTGGCAAAATAATTCTTAGTGCATCAAATCTTCTGATTGATTCTTCTAATTCAATCAACTATCCTTTGTTTGAACCAGGTAAGTATATAAAATTCTCTGTAAGTGATACAGGCACGGGTATAGATGAAGCAGATATTTCAAAAATTTTTGATCCGTATTTTTCTACAAAACAAAAAGATACAGGTTCAGGATTAGGTTTATATGTTACTTATGGAATCATAAAAGCACATAAAGGATATATTGATGTAACAAGTAAAAAAGGAATAGGTACTACCTTTGATGTTTACTTACCTGTTTTTGAACCGCCTGATCCTAAAAAAGAAAAGGTAACAGATAAAATAATAATGCTGGCTGATGATGAGGAAATGTTAAGTGAGCTGCTTGCAGAAATGCTGGAATCAAGCGGGTATTATGTAATTAAAGTCAAATCAGGAGAAGAAGCATTAACTGTTTTAACTGAAGAATTAAAAGTTGATCTTCTTATAATTGATTACAATATGCCCGTTATGAATGGGTTAGACTGCATTATTAAGATTCGGAATCTTAACTTTAAACTGCCTATAATTTTATCATCAGGAAGTTTAAGATTTGATGATGATGAACTGAAACTTTATAATGTAAGTAAAAAAATTATGAAGCCTTATGAATTTGACACAATGCTTGAAGCCATAAAATCTTTAATCTGACCTGCTTTCATCCCTCTCCTCTTCGTCATCTACTTTAACCATTTTTATATTAGTCGTGTAATTAGATAGTACAGGATCTCTGATAGCATTAAGCTGATTCAGTACATCTGTAATTTCTTTAATAGCAAGGTCAATATATTTAACTCTTTTTAATATTCCCTCTCTTGATATTTCATCTTTACCCAGCTCTCTTTTAATTGCTGCGGAAGATAAGCTTAATAATGTAAGAGGTTGTTTGATTTTATGATTAGCAGTAACAACTGTAGCAACATACGTCCCTCTTTTTTCGGATGCTAATAATAACTTATGTGCTTCGGATAATTTTAGTGCTGACTGAACTCTTGCAAGTAGTTCTACACGGTTAAACGGTTTTTTAATGTAATCAAAAGCACCGGCTTCTAATCCTTCTTTTGTATCTTCAGCTCCGGATTTGGCAGTAACAAGTATAATGGGAATATCTTTAGTTACGGGATCGTTAACTAAAATCTTGCAGACTTCAAGTCCTGTTATATCAGGCATCATAATATCTAATAGTATTAAATCAGGCTGATCGTTTTTTGCTTTATTGATACCGGTATAACCATCATAAGCAGTTAAAACTTCAAATCCTTCATGCTCCAATCTATCCTGAAGCATAAAAACATTTTCCGGTAAATCATCAATTACTAAAATTCTTTTCATATTAATGCGACTTTATTCTTGAAATTAATTGTGAAATTTTTCCTGAAATTATTGTTGAGTTTACCGGCTTAGCTATATAATCATTAAAACCATGTTTTAATATTATCTCTTTATCTCCCACCATTGCTTTTGCTGTTACAGCATAAACCGGAATATCAATTAAGTCTGTATTCCTTCTTATATTTTTTAGTGTCTGGAATCCATCCATTTCAGGCATCATAATATCTAACAAAATCAGATCTGGCTTTGTGTGTTTTAAAATCCTAAGGCATTCCATTCCGCTTTTTGCAAGAAAAGTTTTACAACCTGCTGCCTGAACCATTTCGTTTAAAGTAAAAAGAGTATCGGGATCATCATCAACAATTAAAACCTCAAGTAATTGTTCATGCTGTGCAGATCCATTTTCTATAATTTCAATTTCGGTATTGTCAAAGTTTTCTTCGTCTGTTTCAGATACTTCTGACTCAATCATCATAATCCGGTCTCTGACAGATTTAAGTACATCATACGGCTGATTTTTAGTTTTGGTAATGATAGCTTCAACAATATTGTTAAGTGATTTTCTCTCTTCTTCGGTAAGATCCATGGCAGTACTTATAATTATCGGTATTTGTTTTGTTTTATTATTTGATTTTAATTTATTAGCTAAAGTAATACCATCAACTTTAGGCATTATCAGATCAAGAATAATAAGATCAGGCTGCACTTCGGCAATTTTATTAAAAGCAAATTCACTGTCCTTAATAAATTCAATCGATAATCTCTCATTCCTGAATTCATTCTTAAACTTTTCAAATTCCAGTTCATCATCATCAACAATAACAATTTTCTGAACATGTCTTTGAACAATTGATTCAAGTCTGCCGAATGCAGTTAATAATTTTTCTGATGAGAAAGGCTTAATAAAATACTCATACGCACCAAGGCTGTAACCGGTGTTTTTATCACCAAGAATTGATATTAAAATAACCGGAATATCTTTTGTGAGAGGATTTTCTTTTAATTCTTTCAACACACTCCAGCCGTCAGTATTGGGAAGTAAAATATCAAGTGTTATTGCAAAAGGCTGTTTCTCAATTGCCATTTTAATTCCTGCTTCACCATCTTCAGCAAAGATAGTCTGATATCCCCGCGAGTTTAAATATTGAGAAATTGTGTACCTTACTTCGGAATCATCATCAATTATTAATATCGGATTATTACGATTCTTTCTTAAAGCTGCGGCATTAACATTAGTGTGACTTTCTTTTTTCTTTTCCTGAGAAAATGTAATAGGAAAAGAGACTGAAAAAACTGAACCTTCGCCAACAATACTGGCAACTGAAATTTTACCGCCAAGCAAATCAACAATCTTTTTTGAAATCGCTAAACCAAGCCCGGTGCCGCTGTATTTTCTTGAAGCAGTGCCATCAAGCTGTCTGAACTCTTCGAATATTATTTTTTTCTCTTCCTCAGAAATTCCGATACCAGTATCACTAACAGAAAACTGCAATGTTCGTTCGTCAATAATTGAAACACTTAATTCAACATTACCATGGTGTGTAAATTTTATTGCGTTTCCGATAAGATTAATTAATACCTGGTTTATCTTTCCTTTATCAGCGCTTATAAAAATTCTGCTGTTGCAATAACGCTTAACATTAAAAGTTAAACCTTTTTCTTTTGCAAGAGGCAGAGCAGTAACAGCAACTTCCTCAATAAGATCCTCCAGTAAAATATCATCTTCCCTGATTTCCATTTTACCAGCTTCAATTTTCGAAAGATCAAGAATATCATTTATAAGATTCATTAATCTTTTGCCGCTTTTAAGAACAACTTCAAGCCGCTCTCTGTTCTTACTGCTTAACTGTGCTTTATCAAGTATCAACTCAGTTAAACCAAGAATCGAATTCATAGGTGTTCTGAGTTCATGTGACATACTAGCAAGAAACTCGGATTTTAACCGGGTTGAATCTTCAGCTCTCTCTTTTTGAAATGCAAGCTCTTCAGCTTTTATTTTAAGCTGATTACTCATTTCAAGTAATGTATCGTGCTGTTTTCTTATCTGTATGTTTTGTTTCTGATATTCTTCATTAAGCTCTTTCAGTTCAGCAACAAGATTTTCAAGTTGAACCAATACTTTTGCATTTGTTAATCCAATTGCCAACTGTTCCTGAATTTTTTCGAGATACTCTTTTGCTTCATCAGTGGGCTTGTTAATAGAAGCTAATTCCAGGATTGCAACTACTTTTTTATTATATACAACCGGAAGCAATAGTAAATAACTAATTTTCAGGTCTGCCAGACTAGTCTGAACAACGGGCAGTAAGTCTTCAGATAATATTTCAACAGCATTTCCAGACTCAATTATATTTCTGAAAAACTCATTATGCTCCCTGTCATTATCCGTGCTTTTTAATCCATACGAACATATAAAACTGATTTCATCATCATCTACAGAATAGAGCGCGCCTGCCAGAAACTTACAGGTATCAATTATTTTCTTTAATGCTGCGTTTGATATTTCAGTTAGCGATGCATTTTTATTTATTAATGTAATAAAATCAGAATATTCATTTTTTGCCTGTTGATTTTTCTTTAGCTCATCAAGCATCCGGTTAAAAGCCTTACCAAGATTTCCTATTTCATCATTGCCTGTATCTGTAATGCGGAGATTAAAATTTCCAGCACTGGTTTTAGTAGTTGCTAAATTAAGCTCGTTGATTCTTAACCGCATTTTGTGAGTTAATACGTAGCTTAATAATAAAGCAATGATAATACCCGCAACAGCTATAATAATAGTAATTTCTGAAAGAGTTCGTCTTAGGTCAGAAACTTCGTTAATTGATTTAAATATCAGGATAGAAAGTTCATTGCCAAATTTCACTTGCTTTTCAATTTGATATCTGGTTGCAATAATATCAGAAGTTTCTCGATCACCGATAAACACTTCAAGATTATTGCTCCGGAGTTTTTTATGAGCTTCACTCAGAAAATAAAGATATTGAAAATTATTATTATAGTTAGATACCTCAGTTGTAATATCATCCCACAGCAATGCAACATCTGAACCTATCCTTCTGGAAAAATCATCAAGTAAATTACTATTGATAATTTTACCGTAGTAACAAATTCTGTTTCCCTGTATAGTTTTTAAATTTATAACCGTATAAGGATTTAATTTTATAAACTCATCAATTGAAAGCTTCTTGGGGATTTCAACCCAGCTTTTTGCAGCATAACGAATTACGTTTTGAGAATCACTAACGGAGGTTTCGAAAAAGAAATCGTTTATACCGCCTGATAATATCCTGTTTGAGAACAGCATATCGGTATTACTGTTAGCGTAATTCCAGAACTCTTCATCAAGATCATTCATTAATGAACGGTAAGCAAAAATAAAATTTCGGGATGAGTTAATTATGTTTTTGGATTGTTGGGAGGTTAATGTATTATACATTATTGAATAGAATGCAATTGTGGAACTTCCCAGCACAACTGCAACTATTAGCAGGTTAACAAGAATTATACGATAGCTTATTTTCATTTAATTTCATTCTCTTTGCAATACTTTCCTAATTGTTATCAGAAGCTCGTCAAAATCATAAGGCTTACTAATAAAATCAGTTGCACCCATTTTAGCTGAATCAATTGCACTCTTAACATCGGCATAAGCTGTTAACACAATTACCTTTGCTTTAATTTGATTTTGCTCAATCGCCTTTAATACATCAAAACCATCCATTGCCGGCATTTTCAGATCAAGCAAAATCAAATCAACCGGGTTGTTCTTTAGAAAGTCCAAAGCTTCATAGCCGCTGTTTACAAAATTAGAGTTGTAACCGACTTCTTCCAGCTCTTCTTTAAGAACAGTACAAAGGTTTAAATCATCATCAACAATAAGAATTGATTCCATTATAATTTTCTACTTTTCTTCATTAAAGGATGAGCTTGTAGATTCCATTTGATAATACCTAATTCTCTGGTTGTTATTTGTAATTTCAGAATTAAGAGGATTACGAACAGGATTTTCCAGTCTTTCTTTTAAAGTAGGAAGCAGTTCGGTTTTCAATAAGATAACCAGTTCTTTTTTTCTTACGACTGTTTGGTCTGAGCCTGTAAGATACCTTATACCAAATACCCACCAGGGTAAATCTTTAAGGAATGGAATTCCGTTACGGGTTATTGTTTCTTCATTAACAAACAAGCCGCCTAAAATAGTTTCTTCTCCGTTAAGATTCAGAACCTGTGTATTTGCATTTGTCTTTTTAATCTCGGTTGTTTGTTCATTTAATATAAAAGAGCTTCTTTCAACCTGTATATTAAGAAGGATATAATCAATTCCGTTTTCTTTATAAACATGCGGCGTTACTTCTATTATGGTTCCGGTAGGGAAAAATTTCTCAACTGTATTACCTGCAAAATCTCTGGTTCTGACAGAAAAATCTGAACCCACCTGGATTCTTCCTTGTTTTTTATCTCTGACAGTGATGTTTGGAGAAGCAATTATTTCGCCCAATCCTTCATTCTCAAAAAATCTGAACATCGCTGTAGCCTGACCATAAAAATCACCCAGGTTAAAATCGCCAGCACCGCTGACATTAAATTGAGAAGGATTTGCACTTTGTTGGTTTTGTGATTGTGTCCTGGTATTTAATTCAGTACCAAGATCTAATCCGTTTTGAGATAATAAAAATTTCCAGTCTATGCCCCGTTCTTTAGTTTCGGCAACATCAACCTCAAAGAAAACAGCAGAAATCTTCACTTCTCTTGAATCAACAGAAGCATAAATATCTTCAGGTTTAACTTCTTCCTGTTGAGTTCTTTTGATTACAAATACATCCTCTTTCTCTTCGATAACAAAACCATTGTATTGCACTATCATAAACAAGGCTTTATCGTAGGGAAGATTTTCGATTTCCAAACCAATTGGCTTATCTGTAACGATAGTTGATACAATGCGTTTTCCGGTTGTGCTTTCACTTACCTTGCTTAGCAATGTAATTGCTTCAGCAAAGGGCAATGATTGAGACATAGTAACAAGCTCATCGGGATTGTTATAATCCTTTAATCTTCTTTCCCAATATTTTTGCGGAAATAAGTTTCCGATGAACATTAAGACTATTAACAGTGAGTATAAAAGTGTTTTCATTTTACTTCTCATTCTTATTTCTTTAATAAATCTGTTCGATCTAATTGCAGATCAACTTTTTCAATAATACCGCCTTTGTTAAGTATAAAACTTACACGGCTGTTTTGATAATCAATTTTTGTTAAGTAACCCAGATAAACCTGTTCGCCTTCCCATATTAAATAAGTATTACCTTTACTATCGGCAATAAATGCACCTTCAGGGATCAATGCTAACAGTGTTGCGCCCTGAACATCCAGTAATTCATCAATGTTGGGTGGAATTTCGTTTCTGATTAATGGATAGAATCCATCATAAAGAGTCGGAGCGCTCAGGTTATTTTCTACAAATGTCGCAGGTGCAAATCTGTTATCACTTGAGAAATATGTTCTTGCATTAATAGTAAAGTTTACAAGGTAAACAGGATTCTCACCCTCTTTGGTTTGAACAAGATTCCCAAGATTAATATTTGTTACCTTCTTAAGTTCTTTACCATTTTCAATAGCATAGATAAGATTATAAACCTCATTAAAGTAACCAAATCCGGTTAGTTTATAATCGTGGTAGAAAAACTCTTTCTCTTGTTTTTGTTCAATATATTCAATATTAACCTGTGCCTTATCAGAAAATCCATTAGTAATATTATTAACAAAGTTGTAAAACTTAATGGATGACAGGTTTTGAGGAATATTGAATTCCCGGTTGGCAAGAATTGAATCAAGCCTGTTGGATTTTTCTAATAGATCCTGATATTGAGCTAACAACTCCTGAGGATCTAATGCTTTTTCTTGCAGTTCTTTTAAATTAGCTCGTTTTTTGTCAAGGTCCTTGCCTTGTACAAAGTAGAGATAAGAGCCTCCTGCAATTAATATTATTAGCAGTAAAGCTAATAGAACCAAAGTGCTTCTTAGTTTTTTATTCATTTCTTTTTCTGATATGAAGTAATATCAAATGTTAAATTATATTTATAAGCATTCTTTTCGCGCAATGCTTCATTCATCATACTATTAAGTCTGGCATTTTCAAAACTATATGCCAAATCAGTAGGAGAATATTTAGATAAAGAATAACCTTCTATCTTAATGGAATTAGAATTATCTCTGACTATACTGGATATCCATATATTCTGTTTGCTGCCGCAGAAAGCAGAAATATCTTTGAGAACATTTTTCCATATTCCGGTACCGACTGCTGCGGAATCAAGTATAGCTTGTGTTTGACCAAAGCTGCTGATTTTCCCTTCAAGTTCGGATATTTTACTTAAAGTTTCCTGGTTTTGCCTGATTATCATATTTTTCTGCCGTATTTCCTCATCCAGCCTTGAAAGCTCCATATTGTTTTGCAAAACTTTTAAAGTAAACAGAAAAGCCGCTAAAAACAGCAGTGGAAGAACTGCAAAACTATGCCAGGAGAATTGGAAAAACTTTTGCTCTTCCGAAATATATTTTGGTAATACGTTTATTCCTCTATGCTCTTTTGCAATCTCATCAAAGTATTCTGTTGCAACTGCAATAGGAACGCTGTAACTGGAGAATTTTGCCTTAGTTTCGTCATCAATCTGTGATATATCCAGATCATCAAACTCTAATCTGCTTACATTAGCTTCGGGAAAAGTACCGTAAAAAGAAAGTATCAGATTTTCCGAATCATCTTCGCCGCAAACAATAATATTATCTAAGGATGTTATTCCGCCATTTTCCATTTCGAGAAGTATTTTAGAGAAATAAACATCATAAGTGTGAAGATTAGTTGTGCCGATATCAAGCGTCGTTCCGATATGTTTTAGTTTTCTTCCCTGCAGAAAGATTAGTTTACTGTATTCCTTTCCGATATAAACAACCAGACTCTGATCATCTGGAAAAAACTTTTTCCTCTTTGCAACATAATATGCAAGTGCGATATCAGCACTTTTGATTGTCGGAACTTTAAAGAATTTTTTACCTAAGTGTTCTGCAATATTATCCGTAAGATTAACACAGGCAACAGGTCCATCAACAAAAGCAGATAATAAAGAACCATCAGAAAGCTCAATATAATCAAGACTTTCTCTTTCAATGTTCATTCCCTTGCTTTGTCTGATATCCAAAATAATTTCGTCAAGAAGTTTATTACCTTTTAAATCCTTCCTGCCGTCAAAGGGATGATAATAAATTGCGGGTTCTGTAAGCGCAGGGATAAACTCAAGCTTACTGAGATTTATTCCTCTTAAAGCTGCACCAATAGAACTTATACTTGGTGCCTCAAGATCTGGGCTGCCGAAAGAAGTATCCTTAGCTCCATCGCCTTCAAGCTGAAGCCCGTCAGCATCAAGGTTAAAACCTGCAGTCGGATGAAGATCAGTTTTACTGGAAACCACATCAACTGAGGCTGTACTAAGTACTTTTAATCTGCTGCCGTTTTTTTCGTTTCCTACGACAGCTAGTTTTGTGTCATTGCCTTCGCAATAAATGCAGGCTATTGTTTTCATAAGTTAAGCCGCTAATATTTGCTGAATTCTTGTTTTATTGTTGGCATAAGTAATTGCCGTTTCTAATGAAATTTTCTTTGCAAGATACAAACGTTTTAAGTCTTGTTCCATTGTAATCATACCTTGTGCACCGCCCTGATTAATCATCATGTAGATTTCACTGGTGTTATTATTTTTAATTGCTGCTTTAACACTTGGGGTTACAAGTAAAACCTCTTTTGCCAAAACACGCTTGCCATCAAGGCTGGGAATAAGCTTTTGTGATACTATCGATATTAAAACATCTGCTAATCTGTTTCTTACTCTTTCCTGTTCAACAGGATCGCACTCTGCAATAATTCTGTCTATTGATTCAACTGCTGATGAAGTATGTAATGTAGAAAATACCTTATGTCCTGTATCAGTAACTTCAAGAGCAGCCATTATTGTATCAGGGTCTCTCATTTCACCTACAACTATAATATCCGGATCCTGTCTTAGTGACTGCACAATACCTTCTTTAAACGATAAAACATCTCTGCCTACTTCTCTGTGTTTAATAAGAGAAATATTAGAAGTATGAACAAATTCTATTGGCGCCGCTATAATTATTATATGACTAGGATCTATCTTATTATGGTGATCGATTATTGAGTCCAGGGTTGTTGATTTACCTGAACCAGTAATACCGGTTATTAATGAAAGCCCGAATTTAATATAACCATGGCTTAATGCTCTAACAATATTAGGATGAAAATCTAGAGATGAAAGCGGTCTTATTATCTGATTAATCGCTCTCATATTCATTGTAAGAGTATCAAGATCAAAGTATGTATCAGATCTGAACCTTACATTAATATTTCTTCTTTCATATAAAAAGGTATAACTAAAATCTAAATTTCGTTTCTTTGCTAATTGCTCTCTCTGATTAATATTAAGAAGGTTTATTATAATTACTGCTGATTCATCGTTAGTAAACTGAGGTATTTCCTTTACACGCTCTTTAATTCCAAAAACTCTCATCCACACATAACCAACATTGCCGTGTCCGCCAATTTCAATATCCGAAGCTTCTTTTTCAATCATATTGGTAAGAAGCTTATTATAAAACTTCCGCAGAAGTAATTTTTCATTATCCTTTAGCTTATCTATATTTTCAATTATATAATGTACTCTATCGGGTCCGAATACAGATTCAGGAATTGTTCTGCAAAAACTTTCGAGTATTTTTTTTTCGTCACTGATGTTCAATGTTAACCTATTAAAACTACCATAATATCTTAGATAAAACTATACCAGTGTAACAGCTAAGGGAATTTGGTAAAAACTGTAATATTTATCTTGTTTTGATATAAATGTTATGTAAAATTTACACTTACGTAAAAAATTTTACGATTCGCTGGTGCCTGCTAATACTTCTTCGATGGATGTTAATCCCATCTTTACTTTTTCAAGACCAGCTTCCCTCAGAGTTAATGTACCATCTTTTTTTGCCTGGATTCTAATGACTTCTTCATCAACTTCGGTTCCGGATTTTACAATCAGTTGTCTGATTTCTTTTGTAAAGTACAAAGCTTCGTGTATAGCTAAACGACCCTTATAACCTGTTCCGTTGCATTCTTCACAGCCAGCAGCTTCATATATGGTGTAATTACGCCACTCGGCAATATTAAGTTCTGCGGCAGACATAAGGCTTTCATCAAAATTAACAACTTTCTTTTTACACTTCTGACAAAGCTTTCTGACAAGGCGCTGAGCTACAATAAGATTAATTGCATAAGCAATAAGAAACGGTTCTATCCCCATCTTATAAAGTCTTGATACAGCGCTTGGCGCGTCATTAGTATGAAGCGTGGAAAATGTTAAGTGTCCTGTGTTAGCAAGTTTGATAGCAATTTCAGCGGTCTCTTTATCTCTCATCTCACCAACAAGAACAATATCAGGATCGTGTCTGAGTATTGAACGTACTGCCTGCTCAAAATTCATCTTGTAACCAATCTTCAACTGTCTTGCACCTTCAATTACATACTCTACCGGATCTTCCACAGTAAGAACATTAACTTCCGGAGTTATAACCTGGTATAATGCTGCCACAAGTGTTGTACTCTTTCCGCTTCCCGTTGGTCCGGTAAGAATAACCATTCCCTGGGGTTCATTTATTGCCTTCTCAAATGATTTACGGGCTGTACCTGCAAGACCAAGTTTATCGAGATCACGTATAACTTTTCTGTCATCAAGAATTCTTATAACAACACTTTCAAATTTATTTTTCAATTCTGTACCAACCATCGGCAGAATCGAAACTCTGAATCTTATTATTATACCATCAATATCTCTTTGTATAAAACCGTCCTGAGCCATTTCTCTTTCAAAACGGTCCATACCTTTAGCTCTGTCTTTAACTACTGCAACCACAGCTTCAGGCAGTGTGCCCTCCTGAATATGCCAGGTTTGTAAATTACCATCTATACGAAACATTACTAAGGTTTTATTTCCTGCCCTGGGAATAAAGTGAATATCACTTGCCCCCCTTCTAACACCCTCAACAAGCGCTCCTTCAACAAGGTTTATTAAAGCGCTTTTATTTATCTCTGCATCAAGTGCCTGCTCATCAAGTGATGAGTCTTCACGCTCCTCAATATCCATCATCTGAGCATTTTCTTCCATCGCCTTTAGGAAAAGATTTTCAGGAGGAAGAATTTTTTCAATCAGTTTTTCATAATCAACTTTGCGAATGAATATTACTTCGTATTTTTTTGCATTAAGACCGAAAGCTACTTTGGGAATATTCCTATCTGTCGGATCAATTGCAGCAAGTATCAGTTTATCTTTGTTCCGATCATCGAACATAAACGGAATAATCTTATGCAGCAGTATAGCTTCTTTTAGTCCTTCACCGGAGCCGGTAATCATATTCTTTATTGATTCTAATCTGGCATCAGAAATTTCTTCAGGTCTGGTTTCAAGTTCCCGGAAAGCATAGAGAATTGCTACTTCACGAAATATGATATCATGATCATACTTAAAATCCTGCACAAGTATCTGTGCCAGATTTCTTTTTATCTTGCTTCTATCATTTGCTTTTGCAGCAATTGCCTTTTCAAGAGTCTGTCCGTCGATTATTCCTTTTTTAAACAGCAGATAACCGATTTTATCTGTCATCTCAAGGCTGGTATCAATCATTCAATACTTGTATAATTTGTTTTTCGAAACATAATAAAGTTTTCTATTTCTTCATATTTTTATTCAACACTCAGAAAAATATTTTTTATCAATCAGTCTGAATAAAATATTTTTTTAACAATACTTTTCTTCTGCTTAGCTGTAAATTAATACTTCAATAAACTCTGTGTAACACTGTCATACTGAGCCTTCCTGTTACGGCTTGTAATGGTAATGGTTTGAAGTATGACAATAAATTATTTATATCAAACCTTATCATATTCCAAATAAACAGAGTTAGAAGCAGTGCCGGGTGTTTTAGGTCTTACTGTTGCTGTTTCTGCCGAAACTAATGTCAACAATATCATCACCACCATTATAAACATTGCTATAAATACTTGTATTATCTCAATGAGATTTTTTAATTTATAAACGGTTTCAGTTTCATAATAATTAGCCAACTGCAAAGCAGTATTTTTAATTGTACCGGTTTCTTCACCGGAGTGAAATCTTGACAAAGCAGTTTCTGTAAAAACACCCGAAGCTTCAAAGGCATCTGTTACACCAACTCCTTTTTTTATCATTAAAGGTATTGCAATATTTTTAACTCTGTCTTCAAAGTACGCATTTCCCGCGGCTTCTGCCGCTATTCTTATCGGTTCAATACTTTCTGCAGAGCCGCTGTAAAGAGTATAAAACACTCTGCAAAAAACTTCAATAAGTGTTTTATGTATCAGTGTACCAATTACCGGAAGCTTTAGAATATACTGATCGACAAGATACTTGCCTTTTTCCGTTCTGGTAAACTGCCAAAGTGCTATTGGCGGTATAATACAAACCGCTGCAACTAAATATGGATTGTCAATCAGAAAATCGCTTATTTTTAAAGTGAATGCTGTCATCGGCGGAAGTTCAACTCCAAAACGCACAAATAATTTTGCAGTTTCAGGAAAGATATATCCAACATAAAATATAACTGCCAGAAAAAGAACAAACACTGTTACCAAAGGAGTAATCAAAGCACTCCGCATATTCTTTTTAAACTCCTGCCTTCTCTCTAAAAACTTTGCAGTGGCAAGATATATCTCTGTCATGTTACCGCTTTTAGATGCAAGACCAAGCATATACGCAGTAAACTTTCCAAATATATCCTGGTATTTTAAAAATGTTGCCTGGCTGTCAGCACCTTTTTTTAATTCATTGTTGATTTCTTTTAGTGTGTTTTTAAGAGCAAGATTCTGGGTATCATTAATAAGTAAAGTTAGAATTTCTCCGTAAGCTAATTTCTGCTCCAGCAGCTCAGCACTGATTTTAACAAAAGTTACTATATCAGCAACGGGTGGTTTTGCCTGAAAGTCCAGCAGTTTTTTATTAACTGCCAGAGGTTTGTAGCCCAAACGGACAAGCGCATCTTCTACTTCTTTTTTATTAAATGCTTTTTGTTCACCTTTAATTGGTTTATCAGTGCCCTTTTGTGCTCTGTATAAGAAAGTCGATTTCTTCTCCGTTGATAAAAGTTTTAACTGATTTTTTTCTGCTAGCCGCTGGATCTTTTTCTTTCCATCCATCGAAGTTTCTGCAGTAAGGGTTCCGGAAATTGTCTGTCCGTTTATCTTTTGCGCTGTAAATTTATATTCTACCATTTCTTACTCAGGATTAATTAATTTTTATTTGATAGCTTAACTCAAATTTAGTTCCAGAATTTTTGTTTGAATTTAGAAGAAATTAAAAGCTTTCGGGTGTAAGTTATGGTAAATATCAGAAATTAAAATTGCAGTATGTAAAAAATACTTGCAATACTGGCAAACCAGTTGCTCTAAAAAGAAAGAAACAATTATTATTAATTTTATCATTTTTTTTCAGAACGGCTCAGAGTTAATTTAAATAATTGGAACACGGATTTAGCTGATGCAACTGATTTGAACTGATTAATGATTAAAGACATCCAATAACAACCAATGACTACTTGTCCAATGACTACAAATGACCAATTCCCAATTTCATTGTTCAATTGTTTCATTGCTAAATTGTTATTTTCTCTGTGCCCTCTGCGTGTATTTCCTCTGAGCACTTTGCGGTTAATGTTCTTTATTGAC
>JAVEUY010000344.1:0-3588 GCA_034005315.1 Ignavibacteriaceae bacterium
TAAAATGCGAAAGCGCTATATCCTCTTCTGACTTATGAAGGAAAAATAATTGTTTGTACAATAACGATAAACTTCAGATGTTAATACTTTTTTGTGGAATCGACAATTAAATTTTTATTTGAGTAAGTTTTTATTGCCCGTATTTCCCTGATAACGAGCGAATCAAATAAGTTTTTACTGCTTAAATATTTTTGAAGTCCGATCTTAAAATTAAAAATATCTTTAAGGCTTCGTCCATCTTTTGGTTTTGTGTAAAAAATATTAGTTACAATTGCGGAATCAGAAATCCCTGTAATAATCTGCTCAGCTTCTTTTTCATCCGTTTTGATATCAGTGAATTGTCTGAATGCAAGCTCGGTATTATCCTGCACTAAAGAATAGTATGATATCCTTTTAAGTTTTACACTCTCTTTCGAAATAAAGTCTTCTGTAATTACAGCAAAAATTCTGGAACCGGACTTTTTAAAATTCAAATTAAGATAGCCGTTAAGAGATTCGTCTTTTATTAAAACATTAAGATCATTATCAACAATAGCAAAAAGATTATGCAGAGGGTCCTGATTTTCAATCAGTAAAGCATAATACCTGGTATTATTTATCAGGATACTATCAACAAGAATTTTATTATAACTATTTAACGGTGCATTAAAATTATGTAGTCCCTGAAAGTTCTTTTTAATTGCTTCATTTCCGTTTATTGCTTCTGTAACCAGTTCAAAAAAAGAAGCTCCGTTAAACACAAATGGCTCTTCCTTAACTTCTTTTTTGCAGGCAGTAAATGCAAGAGCAAATATCAATAAGATTAAAGAGGAAATTTTAGCAGTCATAATTTGTAAATAATATTATGCTAAGATAAATAATAATTTAATTTATGGCTATAACTTTTGATTTAAAGTATTCTATTATTAATTGAGTCTTCTTTTTACCAACAGCATTTTCAAGTTCTTCTATACTTCTGTTTCTTATTCCTTCGAGACTTCCGAATTTTTCAAGAAGGAGTTTAGCTGTTTCAGGACCAATTCCATTTATATCAGTTAATTCAGTTTTAATAATTCTCTTACTCCTTCGCTCACGATGAAATGTAATTGCAAAACGATGAGCTTCATCTCTTATTTGCTGTAAAAGTTTTAAACCCGATGAAGTTTTTGGTATTAACTCAGAGTCTGATTTACCCGGAAGAAAAACTTCTTCCAGTCTTTTAGCCAAGCCTATTATGCTGTAGTCTGTAAATCCAAGATTATCCAAAACTTCTACTGCACTTGATAATTGTCCTTTACCTCCGTCAACCATAATCAAATCCGGAAACGACTGATTTTCTTCAAGCAGTCTTGTGTATCTTCTTTCAATAACTTCGCGCATACTCGAAAAATCATCAGGACCGGCAACTGTTTTAATAATAAATTTTCTATACTGGCTTTTCTTTGGTTTTCCATCTTCAAAAACTACCATACTTGCAACTGTATCTGTTCCCTGCAGATTAGAAATATCAAAACATTCAATTTTTCTTGGCAGTGTTTTTAATCTTAAATCTCTTTGCAAAGCAGAAACTGAATAAGAAATATTTCCAAGATTTTTCATCTTCTGAAGCTGAATTTCTTTTAACTGAAGTATTGCATTTTCTTTACACATCTTAATTAAAGATTTAAGATCACCGCGTTGTGGAACTATAATTTTTACTTTTTTATCCGTTTTTGATTTTAACCATTCAATCATTACTTCTTCATCAGTCGGTTTTACTTCAAGCACTATCTCTTTAGGAATTTCTGCTGACTCACCGTAATAATATTTGATCGCAGATGAATAAATCTCTTCAATTTCTTCACCTTCTTCGATTGAAAGTTTAAGCTGTTTTTTCCCGATTAATTTTCCATCCCGGATATTAAAAACTGCGCAAGCCGAATCTTTTCCTTCAAAAGCAATTGCAAAAACATCTCTGTCTTCATAATCATCACTTACAACTTTCTGTCTGGCTGAAAGGCTTTCCAACTGGTTTATCTTATCTCTTATCTCTGCTGCTTTTTCATATTCAAGATTTAAAGAATACACTTCCATTTTCTGCTTTAACTCTTTTATCAGTTCATTAGTTTTACCTTTTAAGAGTTTGATAACTTCGTTAACCATATCATTATATTCTTTTGGCTGGATTAAACCTTCACAAGGACCATCACATTTATTTATATGAAAGTCCAGGCAGACTCTGAATTTTTTAGCTGCAATATTTTCTTCGGTAAGATCAAGCTTACAGCTTCGGACTTTGAATATCTGGTTTATTATTTTTAACGAAGTACGCATACTTTTTACATCAGTATAAGGACCAAAATATTTTGATCCGTCATTTACAACATTTCTTGTAGCATAAATTCTTGGAAACAACTCATTAGTAATTTTAATAAACGGGAATGATTTATCGTCTTTAAGGTTTACGTTATATCTGGGTTTTAATTGTTTGATCAGATTATTTTCAAGTATCAAAGCTTCAAGTTCAGAGTCAGTAACTACTAATTGAAGATCATCTATCTTTCTGACAAGAGCAATGGTTTTTGCAGAGCCGGGATTTTCCTGAAAGTAACTGCGGACCCTGTTCTTAAGGTTTTTTGCTTTACCAACGTAAATTACTTTGCCATTCTTATTTAAGAATTGATAAACACCCGGAGATGACGGCAGGTTTTTTAAGTTAGTTTGTAATTTCAGATTCACAATGAATTAAGTAATTATAAAAATGTTTGTTCTGTATTATTTCTGACAAAGTTAAGATAAATTGATTTTGATTAAAAATGAATTTGCTGAGGTTTGTGATTCACTGCAAAATTTATAACACAGAATGAAAAAAGCGAAAGAAAATATTCCGGTTTCATGTCAACCTCAATTAGCTGAGGAACAATAAATTAGTCTGATTAATTTTTATAAATTATTTAGCTTCAGATACAACTAAATTTTTAGCTATTACAACAATACCGGTTTCAGTTACTGTAAATCTTTTTTTATCCTTATCAGGATCGAAACCAATCTCACATCCTTCAGGTATTACAACATTTTTATCTATTATTGCTCTTCTTATTCTTGCATGTCTTCCGATAACAACATTGTTCATTATGATTGAATCAGTGATGTAGGAATAACTGTTAACCTTAACATTCGGACCGAGCAGCGATCTTTCAACCAAACCTCCTGAAACAATTGTTCCATCACAGATAAGTGAGTTTAATGTTCTTCCGACACGCTCGCCTTCGTGTGATACAGTTTTTGCAGGCGGAAACTGAACCTGATAAGTTCTCAAAGGCCAATCAGGATCATACAGATTAAATTCAGGAGTAACGCTTATCAGATCCATATTTGCTGCATAATAACTATCAAGTGTTCCGATATCTTTCCAGTACGGCTGACTTTTTTTATTCTCATCTAAAAATTTATATGCAATCACTTTTAATCCTGCCTGTATCATATAAGGAATAACATGCTGACCAAAATCAAGATTTTTTATTTTCTTTGATTCCATTTCATATAAAACTTCTCTTAGAATATTTGCATTGAAAACATAAATACCCATGTTAACAAAAGAATAATCAGGCTTATCAGGGATTATCGGCG
>JAVEUY010000345.1:0-3586 GCA_034005315.1 Ignavibacteriaceae bacterium
GGATTTGAGTTGTTTGGTAATTATGATGAGCACCAAAGATTATTTAATCACCTTCAGCTTAGCAAAAAGTATCGTTATCAGTTCTATGCAAAAAATCCGAATCCCAATGAAGCATTTAAAATGTTATACGAATCGTATTTTTTATCATCAAGTTTATCAGATCAGATAACTATACTTCCTTTAATACTTGGTTTAAAAGAAAAAGATTTTGAAACCTTCAAAATAAAACAAATCATTATTTCGGCTTTACAATCATCTTTAGCTCCATTGATATCAATTGCCGCAGATGAAATTGATATGGATTTCATTGCAGAAAACAAAGATGAGTTAAAGGATATAATTTTTAATCAAGTTAAAAACCATAAGGATAATTCTGATTATCTTGAAGCTGTTATATCTTTAGTTAATATTGCAGAAAAAATTGATTCCGATTTTTATGCAGAAGTAATTGATAATGTTATGTCATCAAAACTTTATTCAATCAGAAGATTTGCTGCAAATAAAACCGGTGTAAATAATATTACACTTAAAGAACTGGATAAGTTTGGAGAAATCTGGACAAATGCTTTTAAATATAAGCAAGCAGAAATAAACACAACTAAAGGTAATATCTTAATTGAATTTGATTCCGAAACTGCACCCGTTTCTGCAGCAAATTTTTGCATGCTTGCAAAAGAAAATTTTTATAACGGAATAGTATTTCATCGTGTTGTGCCTGGTTTTGTTATTCAAGCCGGAGATCCTACTTCTACCGGCTGGGGCGGACCCGGATATGATATAGTTTCAGAGTTTTCCTCTAAAAATTTTAATACAGGATATGTCGGAATGGCAAGTGCCGGTAAGGATACAGAAAGTTCACAGTTTTTTATTATGCAGGGTTCTTATCCGCATCTGAACAGAAGATATACTTTATTTGGAAAAGTTATAAACGGCTTGGATGTTGTTTTTAACATTACTGAAAATGATAGCATACTAAGTGTTAAGCTAAGATAAATTATTTTAAAGCTTCATCATATTTTGTAGCATGTGACGGATCTATTTTTTTTAATCTTGCAAATACTGACGAATCAGGATAATCCCGAAGCAGTTCAACAAACTCACCATATTTTGTATCGAAGAACTGTTTAATCAACACACTATTAGCAATACCAACTTTCTTCTGCATATCCTCAAGAACATTTATCATATTTATTATTTTAGCCTGAGCATCTTTTTTATTAATCTGATATTCATCTACACCATAATGATACTCATAAAAAGCCTCTCTGAACTGGCGATATCTGTCATTCAGAAGGTCGTTACATAAACCCCATTTTGAATAAGAGGCACTGCTTTGTTCCCAGCCTTTTTTAAACGGGCTGCTGACACTTAAATTTATAATATCAAAAGCTTTAGTAAAGTATGATGAACCGCCAAGTTCTTTCCAGGTTTCCCAGTCAAAACCGATAATTATGTTTGCATAAAAATCCAAAAAACTGGTAAGCGGATCAAATGTTGCCTGATTTGCATACAAAGCCTGATTAGGCAGATATCTGAAAGACCAGTTTGCATCACTGATTGTAAGCATAGACGATTGTCGTGTAGATTTATAAACCGGTCTTGTTGAAACAATTACCACCTGAGCAGAGTAATCTGTTTCATTTGCTACATTGGTAAAAAAAATACTCAATGAACAATCTATCTTTTCACCATCCCAGCTATCTGAAGTAAACTGATTATTATTCATATATGATTCTATGATATTTGCAAAATCAACTAACCGCTCACGGCTGATTACCGCTAAGCCTTCATAGTTTACTGTTACTTTACAACGTAATTCCTGAGAAAAAGTTAAAGTAACAGGAAATAAAAACACAAAAATCAAATATCTCATTGCAATTCCTGAATTCTTTTATTTGACTTAAAATATGAATTTAGATATACTCCACCCATAAAGTTTGGAGTTTATGAAACAATCTATTACAATTATAATAATTTACTTATTAACTTTTAGTGCATATTCTCAGTATAATCCTGGTGCCAAACAAATATCTTTATCTAATTCAGATGTTGCACTAAGTAATGATGTGTTCAGCATTTTTAATAATCCTGCCGGATTATCTCAGATGAACTGGAGAGAAGTAGGAATTTATTACTCTCCTGCTCCTTTCGGTATGACAGAACTTTCAAATGGTTTTATAGCTTATCACGAACCAACTGAGCTGGGTTCTTTTTCATTAGGCGGAATGACTTATGGATTTGATCTTTTCCGCGAAACAAGAATAGCACTCGGATATTCATATAATTACATCAATAAATTCTTTATTGGTACAACAATTAATTATCAGACAGTATCAATAAAAAATTATGGTAATGATGGAGTGTTGTATTTAAATCTTGGCGGGTTAGCATACATCGCTAATGATTTGAGATTAGGTTTTTATCTGCATAATATAAATCGTGCAACTTATGGTAATGCAGAAAATCAGATACCTGTGGTTATTAATGCAGGTGTTTCTTATGATGTGGTTGATGAATTAAGTCTGAACATTTCTTTTGATAAGGATATTAAGTATAAAGCAGCATTTCAATTTGGAATTAATTACGATATAATTGAATATATTTCTTTGCGTACCGGATTTTCAAATGAACCATCAAGATTTAGCGCCGGTATTGGAATCAACTATTTAAATTATAGTTTTGATTATGCAATGTTCAGCCATAATGATCTTGGATTTACTCATCAGGCTGGAATCATTGTAAGCTTTGGTCGTGAAGATAACAGAAATAAATCCATCCGTAAAAATCTTGGAATAGAATAATTGAAATTTTTATTTACAATTATTTTTTTAAGTACAATCGCTATCACTGTTTATTCGCAAACAGACAGCACTATTCTGAAAACAGAAGAAATTCTTAATGATGTTTTAATCGAACCAGAAAATGAGTCCGAGTCTGAAGATATCTATGATTATGTTGAAGATATAATTAATAATCCGGTTGATTTGAACAAAGCAGATATTTTTGATTTAACTAAAATTCCGGGATTAGATAATGCATCCGCAGAAATAATAATTAAACACAGGGAAAAATTCGGAAATTTTTTTTCAACTAATGAATTATTTGCAATAAGGGATTTAGATAAAAAGCTGATAGAAAATATCATCCCCTTTTTAAAAACAGAGAATAAGTTTGATCAGGAACAATTTCCGGAAACTGATGAATATTCAATTCCCTTCTATTCAAAATTTAAAACATCTTTCAGAAGCAGAGTATCTAACGATTTACAAACCCGTCAAGGTTTTACTAATCAAAGGTTTGCCGGATCAAAAATTAAAACTTATAACAGATTACAAATAAAGTATGACAGAAATTATCAAGCCGGAATATTAATTGAAAAAGATCCGGGAGAAAAATCTTATGCTGATTTTTCTTCATTCCATTTTCAGATAAAAGATATAGGTTTTATCAATAACGCAGTAATAGGTGATTATACTGTTGAACTTGGACAGGGATTAGCTTTATGGAGTCCGTTTGGTTTTTCAAAAGGAGCTGATGCTGTTTTTCCGGTTAAAAAAAGTTCCCGGTTTATAAGACCATATACAAG
>JAVEUY010000346.1:0-3584 GCA_034005315.1 Ignavibacteriaceae bacterium
CGGACTCCCGTCCGTTCCGGATATATCAGGTTTTGCCAGCAGCATATATTTATACAGAATAGAAGTAATCGGAGACGGAAGGATTCCTGTTTACACAGAGATGAAGAAGATGATGCTTGTAAAGTAAAACAAAATGAAAAAGAATAACTTTACTCATTCTGTACGATCAGGATTTAGTTCGCTACAAATTTTCTTATAATTGGTTAACAAATTCAACTTGATAAAGAAACTCTTTGTGCGGATATTTACACCAGGATGAAGTATAATTTTTTAAATATAAACGGAGTGATAAAAAAATCTCTCTGTTTTTTATTTTTTCTCATACCCTTTTCTGTCTTTGCACAATCTGAAAGTCCATCAAATCTGGATGTATTTTATACACTTGTTGATTCAGCATCTGATATGGTGATAAGAGATCTTGGTGATACAAAACAGGTTGATCTTGAACTTAATTTCGGAATTGATTACTCGGTTTTTGCTAACAGGGTAAGAGGTAAATTATTAAGAAGCGGAGTTCAGTTAACTGGCGATAAAGCAGAAGGCAAGGATTTTGTAAGAGTTAATCTTGTTCTGGATAATTCTTTTGTCGGTTACTCGGAACCTGAAAAAGAAGGAATATTCGGGAGCTTTTACACACAAAGGACAATAAAACTTTCAGGTAATTATTTTATTTCAAAAAATTCTGATGTAACAGAGTTTGTCTTTACCAATAAAGACAAAGTTAAAGTTGATGATGTTGAAGAATTAGAAAACAGATCTTATCCCTTTACCCGCGGAGATTTACCGCCTGAGCCATTTTTTTCAACTATTTGGGAACCGGTAGTGGCAATCGGTGCTGCAGCACTAATTGTAATTTTGTTTTTTACTGTCAGGTCTAAGTAAACTTTATTACCTTTGAAGGCTTTTTTAATTTGGTTATAATTGCGCATCAAAAACCAGTTTAATATATGAAAAACACACTTATTCTTATATTCTTTACATTATTTTTATTTGCTTGTTCATCTTCACTGGATACTTCAAATTTTACTCCGGAAGAACGGCTTGCTTATGCGGTCAAACTCTATGAAGATGAAGATTATGAAGAAGCCGTAAAAGAATTTGATGCAATAATTTTGCAGTACCCCGGCAGCAGCATTGTAGATGATGCGCAATATTATCTTGCAATGTCAAGATTCAGGAGACAAGAATATATTCTTTCCGGATATCAATTCAGTAAATTGATAAAAGGTATGCCGTCAAGTGAATATTTGGCTGATGCCCAATATATGCTTGCCGACTGCTATTATGAACTGTCGCCTGATTTTTCGTTAGACCAGCGTTACACAAAAAAAGCGATTGAGGAATTTCAGGTATTTATCGATTTCTTTCCTTTAAATCCAAAGGTTAACGAAGCTGAAAATAAAATAAAAGAATTAAATGATAAATTAGCAAAGAAGGAATATGAGGCAGCCCGGATTTATTATAAACTGGAAGATTATTTAGCCGCACAAAAATATTATGACAGTGTAATGGAAGTATATCACGATACACAATATGCATCTTTGGCTTTGTATGATAAAATTAATTTACTTCTTGAGCGTAAACGTGATAAAGAAGCACTTACTGAGGCAGAAAAATTTCTAAGTAAATATCCGCAGCACAAATATTATTCTGATGTTGAAAAGATAAAATCATCTTTGGAAAGCAAACTGACTGTAAAACCTTAATGGCTAAATCAAAAAAAATAAGTGATTCTCAGATAATAATGACCGAGCTTGTACTGCCTCATCATACAAATCAACTTGGCAATCTGCTTGGCGGTCAGCTAATGCATTGGATAGATATTTGTGCTGCTTTAAGCGCCGCAAAGCATAATCAAAGAGTTTGTGTTACTGCATCGGTTGACAGAATAGATTTTCATCATCCAATAAAACTTGGCGAAGCAGTAACTCTGGTTGCATCTATTAACAGGGTTTTTAAAACTTCGATGGAAGTCGGCGTTAAAGTATTTGGACAAAATTTTAAAGAAAATAAAAAAGTACATACCAATACGGCTTATCTTACTTTTGTTGGGGTTGATGCTGATGGAAAGCCTGTTGAAGCAATTGATGGAATACCAGAAACAGAAGACGAAAAAAGAAGATATGATGAAGCCCTTCAGCGCAGGGAAAACCGGCTTAAGAACAGAATACATTAAGTTATTACTTGCCTGCTTCCTTTTATTATCTCCGGAAAATATTTTTTCTCAAATCCCTTTTAAAGGTTTTGGCAAGCTAAATACTATTAAAGTTGATTCTGATTTTACTAAGCTCTTCAGTTTTAATTTTAATAATGATGAATACTCGGATTTATTATTATTTTCTCCTTTTCATAAATCAATACAAATAAACAGAGGTTTATCAGGAACAGAATTTTCTGTTCCTTTGAAAGCTCAATCACCCGTTGAAATATCCAACATTAAACCGGTGCTGAACTATAATAATCAGGTTGAAAATTATGCTGTTACTTCCAGAAAACAGCGCAGCTTAAGTTTAATTAAATTTAATACTAACGGCTCAGTTTCTGTAAAAGATAAATTGGTATTTGATTCTTATCCTGAAAATCTGAGTGTTTCTTTTAACAAATATGAAAATAATTATGAATATCTTCTATCAGGTAATTCATTCCGCGGGTTATCCGTTGTAAAACAAATAAATAAAAAACTTGAAGCAGTCCAATGGTTTACTGATAAGATTTTTCAGAATGCTGAATTTATTGATCTCAATTCAGATGGCTCTGATGATATTATAGCTGTTGATGCAATTAATAATCAGCTTCATTTTATTTTCAGAGATTCAAAAGGCGGATTTGAAGACCTGAGACAAATAAGTTTTGCCGATCAGATAATTTCCTTATCAGTTTTTGATATTAATTATGACCAGTTTGAAGATATAATTATTTCAACATCATCTTCGATAGTAATACTGTTCGGTGATTCTTTTTCTTCATTCAAAAAATCAACACAGATAAAAACATTGTATCAGGCAGATAAAATTGCAATTGGGGATTTTAACAGGGACGGCTTTTTTGATTTTAATTATCTTAATCGTGAAACCGGAATTGTTGCTACTATATTTGCAAATGATTTTACTGACTATAACACTGATTTTATTCATTTAAGAGATAAAGCTATCAAGGATCTTATTCCTTATTTCAGCAAGTTCATTTATGGAACTGCAATTATCAGCGATAAAGGTGAAATCAGGATTTTATCTAAAGTTACTTCACTATCAGATGCACAAACATTTGCCTTTGGAATAGTTCCTGATAAGATCATTGAATTTGATTATCAGGATAACGGAATTACTGATATTGCTTTTACAGATAACTTCAATTCCAGTTTAAATATTATACTAAGAGATGCTTACGGTCTGCCTGAAAAGTTTTTTAGCACAAACCTCCACGATAATTATGCAAACATTTTGGTTTTTAATAAATCAAAAACAAACAAGTTGTTCTATCTTTACAACAAAGGCGAAAGAGCAATTGAATCTATTGAAGTTGATTGCGGAAAATATTCATTTCACAGACGCATAATATATTCTGATGGTCCTATTGAGGATATT
>JAVEUY010000347.1:0-3568 GCA_034005315.1 Ignavibacteriaceae bacterium
CACCATATCGTCTTCTAAACGAATACCAAAACCTTCTTTTGGAATGTAAATTCCTGGTTCAACCGTGAAAACCATGTTGGCTTGCATTGGTTCGTGTAATAAACCATAATCGTGCGTGTCTAATCCCATGTGGTGAGACGTTCCGTGCATGAAATATTTTTTATACGCTGGCCAATCTGGATTTTCGTTTTGTACATCGGCTTTATCGATTAATCCTAAGCCAAGCAATTCAGAAGTCATGATTTTACCCACTTCTATATGATATTGTTTCCAAAATGTTCCTGGAACCAACATTTTCGTAGCTTCGTTTTTCACATTTAAGACTGCTTGATAAACTGCTTTTTGTCTGTCTGTAAAACGTCCCGAAACTGGAACCATACGCGTCATATCACTTGAATAATTCGCGTATTCTGCACCAACGTCTAATAAAATCAAATCACCAGCTTTACATTGTTGGTTGTTTTCGATATAATGTAACACGTTTGCGTTATTTCCAGAGGCAATAATTGGCGTGTAAGCAAAACCTTTCGAACGATTTCTTAGAAATTCATGTGCAAACTCAGCTTCAATTTCGTACTCCATAACACCTGGTTTTACGAAATTCAAAACACGTCTGAATCCTTTTTCGGTAATATCACAAGCTTTTTGAATTAAATCCAATTCTTCACTTTCTTTAACCGAACGCAATCTTTGTAAAATAGGATTCGATTTTTCTACTTTATGTGCTGGGTAATTTTCTTTCCACCATTTGATAAAACGTGCTTCACGAGTTTCAGTTTCAATAACCGCTCTGTAATGTTCGTTGGTGTTGATATAAATTGTATCGGCATACGCCATGATTTCTTTCAACGTTTTGTGGAAATCTTGTAACCAAATCACCGATTTAATTCCAGAAACTTCAAAGGCTCTTTCTTTGGTTAGTTTTTCACCTTCCCAAATCGCGATATGCTCATTCGTTTCTTTTAGGAATAAAATTTCTTTCAAATGTTCATATGGAGCATCTGGAAAAAGTAACAAAATACTTTCTTCTTGGTCAACACCCGATAAATATAAAATATCTCTATGTTGTGCAAAAGGCAACGTAGAATCCGCAGAAACTGGATAAATATCGTTCGAATTGAATACCGCAACGCTGTTAGGTTTCATTTGAGCCGTAAATTTAGCTCTGTTTTTGATGTACAAATTGCGGTCTATTTGATGGTATTTCATGATGTAAATATTTTTAATGTTTAAATTTTAACCACATAGCCACATAGGTTTGCCTAAAAAGATTTAGTAAAATATAGCATTTCATTTTCAGATAGTTTGAACTATGTTTAATGAAATGAATAAAATGCCTTTTCTAAAGAATCAAAATTCTATGTTTCTATATGGTAGAAAAAAATGTTCTCCAAAAATAAAAAGATAAAAATGAAAAGTTGTTAAATACTTTAGAAATTTTGTAAAAGTGTAATGTTTTGGCTAATTTTCAACAAAATTTTTCAAGATGAAGCAAATTACTATCCTGTTTTTGTTGATTGTGCAATCTACAATTGCTCAAAATCCGTTGTTTAATCAAGTGGAAGCTAAAAATATCGGACCAACCATCATGAGTGGTCGTGTGGTTGATTTAGCTGTAAATCCAAAAAATCCAACTGAATTTTACGTGGCTTATGCTACCGGCGGACTTTGGTACACTAATAATAATGGAACTTCTTTCACTCCAATGATGGATGCGGCGGAAACGGTGAATTGTGGTTCGGTTACAGTGGATTGGAATTCGGGAACGATTTGGGTTGGAACGGGTGAAGTGAATGCTTCGCGTTCCTCTTATGCTGGAGTTGGCGTTTTAAAATCTTCGGATAAAGGAAAAACATGGGAAAATTTAGGTTTAAAAGATTCGCACCATATTAGCCGAATTTGGGTTAACCCAAGTAATTTGAATGAAATTGTAGTTGCGGCTGTCGGACATTTATATACAATTAACAAAGAAAGAGGAATTTACAAATCAACTGATGGTGGAAAAACTTGGATACAAACTTTGTTTGTAGCGGAAGATACTGGAATTATTGATTTAGCCGTTTCGAAAAATAATCCAAAAGTCATGTTTGCAGCTTCTTGGCAAAAAGATAGAAAAGCGTGGCATTTTGATGGTGATGGCGAAAAATCTGGGATTTACAAAAGTGAAGATGGCGGAACTTCGTGGAAATTAGTGTCAACAAAAGAAAGTGGA
The DNA here is from genome assembly GCA_034005315.1 of Ignavibacteriaceae bacterium. Classification (GTDB taxonomy): domain Bacteria; phylum Bacteroidota; class Ignavibacteria; order Ignavibacteriales; family Ignavibacteriaceae; genus IGN3. The sequence goes on from JAVEUY010000347.1 coordinate 2,213, forward strand.
TTTCCTGCAAATGAAGGTGTAGGAAGAATTGGTTTGGTTCTATTCAATGAAAATATGATTTATGCTGTTGTAGACAATCAAAATAAGCGACCAAAAACGGATTCGAAAAGTAAATTAACCACAATGTTATCTTCTCCTGGAGCGGATTTCATGGAAGTTTCGAATAAAGAACTGAATATCGCTTTAAAAGAAAGTGGTTTTAGAGATAAATATCGTGCCGAAAACATTAAAAACTGGGTTGCGGATAATAACATGGAACCCAAAGAAGTTCTAGCGGTTTTATCAGATGCCAATAAAGCGTTATTTGAAACCGAAGTAATTGGTTGCGAAGTTTACAAATCAGAAGATGGTGGAAAATCTTGGAAAAAAGCGAATCAGAATTATATCGATGATATGTTTTATACGTATGGCTATTATTTTGCGAACATTTCGGTAGATGAGAAAAATCAAAATCGTGTTTACATTGGTGGTGTTCCGTTATTGTTCTCGGAAGATGGTGGGAAAACTTTTACCGCTATTTCTAAAGAAAACGTTCATGCCGATCATCACGTAACTTGGGTAAATCCAGAAAATCCAAATCACATTATCAACGGAAATGATGGTGGTGTGAATATTTCATACGACAATGGAGCGCATTGGATTAAATGTAACAATGAAGCGTTGGGTCAATTGTATGCGGTGAATGTGGATTATCAAGAAAATTATAATGTTTATGGCGGAATGCAAGATAATGGTGTTTGGTTTGGTCCAAATAATTACTCGCATTCTGTAGCTTGGCATCAAGAAGGAAAATATCCGTATCAAGAATTAATTGGCGGCGATGGAATGCAAATTCAAATTGATAGTCGCAATCCAAATGTAGTTTTCACGGGTTATCAATTTGGAAATTACTACAGAATCAATCAAAAAGAAGACAAGTTTGATTACATCACGCCAAAAGCGCCAAAAGGAGAAAAACCGTATCGTTTCAATTGGCAAACCCCGATTTTATTGTCTTCGCACAACCAAGATATTTTGTATATGGGTTCGGAATTTTTACACCGTTCTATGAATCAAGGTGAAACTTGGGAACGAATTTCAGGCGATTTAACTAATGGAGCAAAAGAAGGAAATGTAGCTTTTGGAACGTTGACGACTATTTCGGAAAGTAAATTCCAATTTGGATTGCTTTATGTAGGTTCTGATGATGGAAAAATTCACGTTTCAAAAGATGGCGGAGCTTCATGGCAATTAATTTCAGGTAATTTACCTCAAAACTTATGGGTTTCAAGAGTGGTGGCTTCGTCACATAAAAAAGAAAGAGTTTATGCGACTTTAAACGGATACAGAAATGATATTTTTGAAAGTTTTGCTTTT
>JAVEUY010000018.1:0-16812 GCA_034005315.1 Ignavibacteriaceae bacterium
TTTTTAGATTAACTGAAGTTACAAAAGCAGTATATTTATAAAATCATAACTTATTTATTCATAAAAAGTTAAGCAGTATTTTTTCTAATGGCAGTCATTAGAAAAATTTACTATTGACAAATTTGGGTTTAATTTAAAAGTGCAACAAAAATAATTATAACAGCTCTGAAAAGGTTATTTCAAAATGGTTTCAGAATCTTTACTTATAAAAAATAACTTAGTCGCAAAATTAATTACGACAGCAGAGGATAAAACTTTATCAAGTTGAATTTGCTAACCAAAATTATCGTTCAACAACCTGTCTTCAACTACAAATCACCTTCTACCGGAAGCTATTTCCTGCAGTCTCTCAATTCTCTGTTCAACCGGCGGATGTGTGGAAAATAATTTACTCATTCCGCCAAACAAAGGACTTATTATAAACATATGCGCAGTTGCCGGTGAAGTATTTTTTAAATGCTGTACCTGATTACCCCTGGAAATTTTTTGTAAAGCAGAAGCAAGTGCTAACGGATTGCCGCTAATTTCTGCACCGCCTGCATCAGCAGCAAACTCACGCGATCTTGAAATTGCCATTTGTAAAAGCATTGCAATAATTGGTGAAAGTATAATTAAAACCAATCCGCCGAGACCATTCCCTTCTCTATCATTACCTCTTCCGAACATCGCAGCCCAGCCTGCCATTTGTGCAATGTAAGAAATTGTTCCAACTAGTGTTGCGGCAATTGTGCTGATTAAAATATCTCTGTGTTTTACGTGTGCAAGCTCGTGTGCCATTACACCGGCAAGTTCATCATTGTTTAATCCCTGTAAGATTCCTGTTGTTGCAGCAACCGCAGCATTCTTGGGATTTCTTCCGGTAGCAAAAGCATTTGGTGTTGGATCATTAATTATATAAACCTTTGGCATTGGCAGATTTGCATTTTGTGTAAGCTGTTCAACCATATCATAAAATTTAGGTGATTGCTCCCTGGTTATTGGCTGGGCACGATACATTGCAAGCACTATCTTATCCGAAAACCAGTAAGAACCAAAATTCATAATTAAAGAAAATATCAGCGCTATTGTCATTCCGGTTTTTCCGCCAATGGCATAACCAACAACAAGGAAAAGCGCCATCATCGCTGACATCAGGAATACAGTTTTAAGTCCGTTCATTTTTATTTTATTTCTCCGTTTTATCGTTTCAAAGTTATGGGGTATAATTTGATGAATCAAGTTAAACCGGATTCACAAGAGTTTAGATGAGAATTGTATCACGAAAGTTGCAAAAAAAGCGGTCCGAAAACCGCTTTTTAATGTTAAATGTTCAATGCTCAATGATAAATAAAAAAACATTGAATTTCAGTTTTGAGCTTTATACAAAAGCCTGTAAATTATTTTAAAAGAATCATCTTTTTTGTTGCAATAAAACTTCCGGACTTAAGCTGATAGTAATAAACTCCACTTGAAAGCTCAGAAGCATTAAAATCAAATTCGTAATTTCCGGCAGGTTTGTATTCATTAACCAATGTTGCAACTTCATTTCCTAAAACATCATATACTTTTAAAGTAACGAACCCCACCTCGTTCCTCCCCTTTGATAAAGGGGAGGATGAAGGAGGGGTTGGAATTGTGAATTTTATTTTTGTAACCGGGTTAAACGGATTTGGAAAGTTTTGCAAAAGAGAAAATTCCTTCGGTGCTCCTACTTCTGCAAAAATTTCATTACTGTATTCAATAGTACCATCATAATCAATTTGCTTTAAACGATAACTGTATAAACCAGTTGAAAGATTAACATCAGTGAATGAATAATTTCTTAACTCAGTAGTTGTACCGAATCCCGGAACAAAGCCAATTTCAATCCATCTTTCATCAACCGGAGTTTTTCTTTCAACTGAGAAACCTGAATTGTTCGTTTCAGTTGCAGTTGACCAGTTTAATATTACAGAATTCTGATCTGCTGAAGCACTGAATGATGTTAGTTCAACCGGTATCATTGAAAGAGCTAAAAGATAAGCAGCATAAGCATCTATTCTTCCCGCACCATATCTGTTATCTTTTCCTGCAGCTCCCTTTTCCACCGATGTTGTTTGAAGAATCATACTAACATCAGCGGGAGTTAAATTAGGATTTACCGATAATAATAAAGCTGCTGTACCGCCTACATGAGGCGTAGCACCGGATGTTCCGCTGAAAGAACCGTAACCTGTTCCGTTAACAGTTGAAGTTGTGCCATTACCCGGAGCGCTTACATCAGGTTTTATCAGTCCGATTGAACCTGAAACAGTTTCATAAGGATAGTCCTGATATACAGCAGGCATAACATAAGGATAAGCCGGATGGTTAGCTTTAATATCTTCCCAGGTTGCTGGTCCGTAAGGAGAACTGCTTACAATCATATCTGAAGAAGCATCTACGTTTCCAACTCCTATAACTGAACTTAATCCGCCAATTAAAGATTGATCGGAATGAATCCAGGGTGAAGGTGAATTTCCGGGAGCTGAAATATTAAAAGGTACAGGAGCACTACCTAAATTGTTACCATCATTACTTGTAGAATTTGTATGAACAACTCCTGCAGCCAGTTCAACATCTGTCATTTGCCGGAACAATGGATAATTTGGCTGCGGATTAAAATACCATTTATAACTTAAAGAACTTGTTATAACATCTACTCCTTTATCAATTGCATATTGCTGTGCTAACCAGTACTGAGATTCACCGTTTGGTCTTAGAACTAAAATTTTTGCCTTAGGAGCAACACCGGTTTGAGTTCCATTTGTACCATCACCACATACAATTCCGGATGTTGACGTTCCGTGTGAACTGCTTGAGTAATAAACATTGTTATCATTATTCCAGAAATCCCATCCGATTAAATCATCAACATAGCCATTGCCGTCATCATCAATACCGTTTAAATCACCGGGATCAAAAACCCATGTAGAGCCGTTCCAGATAATTGTTACACCATTACCATTTACATCTTCTCCCATATTATTCCATATATTATGAGCAAGATCAGGATGGCGCCAATCACAGCCGTCATCAAGATTTCCTACAAGAACACCCTGCCCGCTATCACCTGCAGCCCAAACAGCGGGAACATTCATTAATGTTAATCCCGGCTGAAGCGCAAGCACATTTTCCGAAGATACTTCCCGTTGTTCACTGACCGGATCAATTAACTGATTCTCATCATATACCGGATCAAATCTGATTTCTGATATTTCATTAAAGTTCTGTGCAAGATTATAAATTACTGCCGGAACTGCTGAAAATACTATTGTGTTTGCCGCCCACAGAACATCAATCTTACTTACCAGATTCTGCCGTCCCGCATTTTCAAGATAATCACGAACAGCTTGTTGACGCGCATAAGAAAAGTTTTTAAGAATTTGAACTACTTCTTTCTGTCTTTCTTTTTTGGAAAGAAATGCTGTTTCCTGTTGTAATTCTTCTAATGGATATTGTTCTTTAAATGTAGCATAAACATTAATCATCTCATTATCCGGGGCACTAAGCAAAATCACTTGCAGATAAGGGTGGATTACTACATCCGAAGATTGAGCACTAATGCTTATCTGTAGGATTGAACAAAGGAAAAAAATAGTGAAAAGATGTTTCATTTGATTACCTGTTTTTTTAGTGAATATCGAATTCTTATTTCTTATCCTAAAACTGCAAATATTTTTTATAAATACCAACTATTGATACACAACAAATGAAAAAAATATTTTGTCGAATAATATCAGGCACCTGTCTCTTATATAATTCTTCAGAGTTTATACGCCCTTATAAACATCTGATAGTAAAAATAGTATGATTGTTCAGATAATATGTTATAAAAATTAAAAAGAGTTATTACGAAACCTTAACTATTAAGTTTTAACTCTTGTTTTTTTTACAACATTTTTCTAAGTTGTTCCGAAGATAATCCGGTTTCATAAAATTATTCTTTAAAAAAAGTTACTCTTAAATTTATTTGTTCTTTACAGATCACTTATTTTATTCATGAATGCAGAAAGGGTTATAATTATGAAATATCTTTTTTCCCGTTTTTCTAAATTGGGGCTTACTTTAATCTTAGTATTACTTTTTTGTGCATCTCAAATCAACTATTCTCAAACCTGGGTTAAAAAAGTTGATGGCTTTTCAATGTGGTCAATTGGAAAAGATTATGCAGGTAATATTTATGCCGGTACTTCCGGCTCTGCAAGAGGAATATTTAAATCCACAGACGGCGGTGAAACCTGGACAAATATTTTTTCAACCGGAACATCAAACTATTTATATCTTGCCTGTGATTCACTTAATAACATCTATGTTGCAAATGTTGCAAATGGTCTGATCTATTCTACTGACGGCGGACAGAACTTTACAACTATTCCGACAAGTACTTTTGGCGGACATAGCATTAACTCTGTTGCCTGCGGAAGGAACGGACATATCTTTGCAGGAGCTACCAGCGGAGGAATCTGGCGAAGTACAGATTACGGCGCTACTTTTACCAATACTGGTTTATCTACTTACAGCATTGTAGAAATTAAAGTAGATAAATTTAATCCCGATATTATTTACGCAGGTTCATCTTCTACTTCAGGAAACGGATTTTTTATTTCAACTGATGGCGGTGCAACATTTGGCGATGCAACACTTTCAACTAATGTCTGGGAGATTTTACAAACTTCAACCAACATCATATATGTAGCAACTACTTCATCTCCATATCCGTTTAACAAATCTACTGACGGAGGATTAACGTGGGCTGCCGTTGGCAATCAAACTGTAGCTATGCGCGGAGGAACTCTGGATTTGTTAGATAATATTTATATAGCAGGAAACGGCGGAGTATTCAAATCAACTGACGGCGGAGTTTCATTTGTAAATCATAATTTAACTTTCAGTTCAAATGAGATGTTAACTTATGATAATAAAGTTATGGTTTGTGTATCTGGTACGGCTAATGGTGGCGTATGGATCTTTACCGATTCAACTATTATCCCGGTTGAGTTATCTGGTTTTACTGCAGTATCAAAAAACAGAAAAGTTGAATTAAACTGGACAACTGTTACAGAGCTTAATAATTCTGGTTTTGAAATTCAGAGAAGTAACGATAAAACTGATTTTGAAAAAATTGGTTTTGTTCCCGGTTATGGAACAACAACAGAAAAACATTTTTATAGTTTTCTTGATGACAAGACAATAAGCGGCAAGTATTATTACAGATTAAAACAAATTGATTTTGACGGAAGCTATAAGTATTCAGATATAATTGAAACTGAAGTCAATCAGGAATTTAATTATTCTTTAGAACAGAATTATCCTAATCCATTTAATCCTTCAACGAAAATAAAATTCACTATTCCAACCCCTCCTTCATCCTCCCCTTTATCAAAGGGGAGGAACGAGGTGGGGTTCGTTACTTTAAAAGTATATGATGTTTTAGGAAATGAAATTGCGACATTAGTTAATGAATACAAACCAGCCGGAAGATATGAAACAGATTTTAATGCAGACGGTTTAACGAGCGGCATTTATTTCTACAAACTTCAGGCAGGTTCTTTCGTTGAAACAAAGAAGATGATTTTAATCAGATAGAATCAGTTTTAAATTAATAAACACTGCCTCTGTTAGAGCCGTTTAACAGAGGCTTTTTATTATTCATAATATTCAGCGACAAGTATTAATATTATAAACGCTGATTTTTCTTTAAATATTTTTCTATATTTTCTGGACAGGAAATCTATTAAACGACAAACTCTGATAGTAATATCTTTGAGAAAGCAAGTATAATAATCAGATGATTCAGATATTAAAGTAATTGTTACAGGGATAATGATACTATTAATTAGAAAAATCTTTTTTTATGTATGGATTTTATTGCTTCTTTTATTCGGCAATAAAAATTTTGCGCAATCAATTTCATTCGGTCAAATTTCTGCCCAGAAGGAATTGTCAAACAGGTTTGTGAATTGTTTGATACAGGATCGTACAGGTTTTATCTGGTTTGGAACTGATGACGGATTAAACAGGTTTGACGGGTATGAAATAAAAGTCCATCGCAATAATCCGGAAGATGCGTTTTCAATTTCAGAAAATATTATCTGGGCATTGTGTGAAGATCATTCAGGAAATTTATGGATAGGGACTAAAAGCGGAGGACTGAACAAATATGATTATCGTACAAACAAATTCCAACACTGGAATCTTGAATCAGTAAAAAGCGATAAAATAAGTATTACCTATATCTTTGAGGACAGCGAACACAGAATCTGGATCGGAACTTATCGAAACGGTATTTACAGATTTGATCCGGAACAAAATAAATTTGAGCACTGGCAGAATACTTCAGATAATCCAAATTTAATTTCTGATAATTTTATTACCTCGATAATTGAAGATCAAGACTTAAACATCTGGATAGCAACCTATACAGGATTAGATAAATTCATTCCTCAGGAAACTAACATACCTTTCAAAAGAGTAATGCCTGATTTTAAAAGCCCAATATGGTATCTGGTCAAGTCATCATTTGTAAAAAATACAATCTGGATGGGCACATATAATGGATTGTATAATTTCGATCCAATGAATGAGAAAATTTCGCAAATAAATTTACCGGAAAACTATGATCTGCAATTTGCAAACAGTGTAAGTTCTGTTGCTGAAGAATTCTATCTGGGTGAAAGATTACTCTGGGTTGGAACTTTTGGAGGACTTGTTAAAATTAACTTAACAACTGGTTACAAAGAAAGATTTATTCAAACCAAGGAAGAAAAATCAGAATTAGTAAGTAATCAGATTCACGATTTAATAGTTGATAAGTCTGGTGTTTTATGGATAGCTACAGAAAATGGTTTAAATTACCATTCACAGAAGAGGTCGAAATTCAATTCACCTGGATCATCTTTACAATTTCAAAAATTCTTTCCGCAGCTTTCGACAAAAAATGTGAGAGCAATAACTCAACTTAATGATGATACATTTTGGTTTGGAACTGATGCAGGTTTAATTGGCATAAAAAATTCTAATGATAATCAACAGAGTATCAAATCTCCGGAACTAAAATCTTTAAATGTGTGGTCTTTGTCGAAAGGTTCTTCTAATAATATCTGGATAGGAACTTATGGCGAGGGCTTAAAAGAATACAGACCTGAAACTAACCAGCTCAAATCATGGGAGATTAATAATCCTTCTTTTAATGTACCTGCTTATGACTATGTTAAAACAGTTCTTGAAGATAAAGATAAAAATATCTGGATCGGATTTTGGGGCGGAGGATTAGCAAGGCTTGATTCAAAAACTGCAATAGTCAATCACTGGAGAAATGATAAAGATAAACCTTACAGTCTGAGCCACAATGATGTGTGGTCACTTTATCAGGATAGAAAAGGCAGAATCTGGATCGGCACGAATGGAGGCGGACTAAATTTATATAACGGCGATATAGAAAATGAATTTCAAAACTGGAAATCTGACAATGGAAAGAATAAATCATTAAGCAGTAACAACATCTATGCAATTTATGAATCTGCTGAAGGTAATAATTTAAACAGTCAAACGCTTTTATGGATAGGAACAGCAAATGGTCTGAATAAATTTGTAATAGAAAATGATACTGCCGGCAGTGATGTTTCTAAACAGAAAGTTGAAATAACTTCCTTTACTGTTGAAGATGGATTGCCCGACAATGCAATTGAAAGTATTCTTGAAGATGAAAACGGAAACCTGTGGATTGGAACAAGTACAGGAATTTCATTCTTCAATGTTCGCGAGAAACATTTTACAAACTACACTTCTGCAGACGGGCTTAGTGGTGGTTCATTCAGCTCAAACGCTGCGTTAAGCACTTCTAACGGTATAATACTGTTTGGCTGTACCTCCGGACTCAACTTTTTTGATCCGCACAAAATAAAACAATCAACTTACTCTCCGCCGGTTGTCATAACTGATTTTCAGATATATAATCAGCAGGCAAAAAAGAATAATCAAATTCTGCCTGCATCAGGAATTCTGAACTCAAAGGAATTTGATCTTTCTTATAATCAAAACGATTTCTCTTTTCAGTTTGCCTCTCTGGATTACAATGCACCCGAAGAAAACCAGTATGCTTATTTAATGGATGGCTTTGATGATGATTGGATTTATAGTGGTAAGCGGCGATTTGTTACTTACACCAACCTGGATCCGGGCGAATATATTTTCCGCGTAAAAGCAACTAACAGCGATGGCATGTGGAGTGAAAACACTGCGGAAATTTTTATTGTGATCAATCCGCCATTCTGGCAAACGTGGTGGGCTTATACTATTTATGCATTAGCCTTAATTGGAGGGCTGGCTTTTATCAGGGCAGCAGATTTAAGAAGAAGAAAAAGGAAAGAAGAGGAAAGATTAAAAAGAGAAAGAGAAGCAGCGCGATTACGTGAAGCGGAATTAAAAGCAATTAATATCGAACAGGAGAAAGAATTAGAAAAACAAAAAATCAGAAACAGGATTGCTCAGGATCTGCACGATGAAATAGGCAGCAACCTGAGCAGCATCTCTTTAATGAGTGAATTAATTCAGAAAGATGAAAAGATTGATAATGAATCTTCAGAAAAAATAAAGCGTATTCATAAAGTTGCCAAAGGATCTACACAGGCTATTCGGGATATTGTCTGGCTTACAAATCCATCTTCCGATAGTTTGAAAGATCTGATTTCTAAAATGAATGAAGTTGCCGACAATATTCTCGGAAAATTTAATTTGAAATTTGATTATCCGAATGATGTGGTTGAAATCAATCTTTTACCCGAGACAAAAAGAAATATTTTCTTCATTTATAAAGAAGCTTTGAATAATATTATTAAACATGCCGAAGCAAAAAGTGTGAACATAAAATTTAATGTTGAGAACGGTTCTATCTTTCTTACAATAAAAGATGATGGAAAAGGATTTAATAATGAACTAATTAGTTCGGGAAATGGATTGAAAAACATTAAATCACGTGCAAGTGAAATAAATGGCGACCTGAAATTTGAAAGCAGCCCTGGAAACGGAACCAATTTAGAATTAGTAGTAAATATCACGCAGTTACGTGATTGAATGCTCTTGTTTCATAGATTATTTTGATAACCACATAAAAAAAAGTTGTTTAAATGATTAATAAGACAGATGTAATAATAATTGAAGACAATGAACTTCTTCGGGACTCATTAAAGGAGGCTATAAACAAGAGCAGCAGCATTCAGTGCAAACATTCCTTCGGCTCTGGTGAAACTGCTCTTGATTTTATTGAAAAGGAAGAGTTGGTTCCCGATATAATTCTTCTTGATATTGGTCTTCCTGGAATGAACGGCATCGAGTTAATCCCCGAGCTTAGAAAATTATCACCTGCTTCAAAAATAATTATCATCACAATACACGATGATGATGAAAACGTATTCAATGCAATTTGTGCCGGTGCATCGGGTTACTTATTAAAAGATTTATCAGCAGATAAAATAGTTGCTTCAATCAGTGAAGTTATGAACGGCGGCGCACCGATGAACTCGCACATAGCCAAGAAAGTATTAAATATGTTTCGGGACCAGAATATAAAATCTGATGGTTATGGTCTTTCAGAAAGAGAAAAAGAAATCTTAAGTCTGTTGGTTGAAGGCTTAAGCAAAAAACAAATTGCTGAAAAAATATTCCTTAGCCACCATACAGTTGATTCACACTTTCGCAATATCTACGCAAAACTTGAAGTTCACTCACGCAGCAGTGCAATCTCAAAAGCAATAAAAGAAAAGCTTCTTTAAAAACCACGCATTTGCGTGATTGAAACCCCGTTACACAGAAATTATTTTTCATATCAAATAACATTTTTAATTATTTAACTGAAGGATAGAAAGATGAAATTATTTACTTTCATTGTTTTTTCAGTAATATTTATTTACCAAACTTGCTTTTCGCAATGGTCAGGCAGTGCCCTTCGATTTAACGGTGTGAATAACTACGTGGATATGGGCAATGCTCAAACCTTCGATGTTGGAACTGCAGTTACATACGAAGCATGGATTAACCCGGATACTACTCAACACGGATTTATATTCAATAAATGGGTCGCCTTCCAGGAAGATAAGCAAGTGGCGTATTCAGCAAACCGCATATCATTTTTTTTATTTAATGCTTTTGGCGGGTCATCGTTCTTTTCATCCCCTTCAGTTCCAACTCATCAATACACTCATATAGCGGCAACATACAATTCTTCTACAGGAACAGCAAGTATTTATATAAATGGAGTGCTCGATACGAGTAAAAATGTTGGCAGCACTGTAAGTAATTCTAATGGCAATCTCTATTATGGTTTTAACCCGGTCAGAGGAGATAATGTGGCTCCATTTAAAGGTATAATTGATGAAGTCCGGATCTGGAATATTGCACGAACAGAATCGGAAATTCAATCCACGATGAACCAAACATTAAACGGAAATGAACCAGGGCTAGTCGGATACTGGAAGTTTGATGAAGGAACCGGAACGATAACATACGACGCAACCGGCAATCATAACGATGGAACAATTTACGGAGCTACTTGGGTGGGACCAACTTATGTTGAAACTTTGAATGAAGATGTGCTTTCATCTTACTTGCTTGAACAGAATTATCCAAATCCGTTTAATCCAAGCACAAAGATCAGTTGGCAGGTACCAGTCAGCAGTCATCAAACAATAAAAGTTTATGACATACTCGGCAATGAAGTAGCAACTTTGGTTGATGAATTTTTACTTGCTGGAAATTATGAAGTTGAATTCCAGTCCACAGTCAACAATCATCAGTTGGTAAGCGGAGTATATTTCTATACTTTACGAGCAGGTTCATTTGTTGAGACAAAGAAAATGATTTTAATGAAATAACTCTTATATAAACTTTAAAATTTGTAAAGCTGCTTCAGGAATAATATTCTGAAGTAGCTTCTTGATTTTTTAATCAGTAAGTGATTTATGGCAATTTTCAGAAAACAAAATTTTTATATGTTCAGCAGCAATAAACTAATCAATAATGAAATTATTACTTGTTACAATTGTTGTGTTTCTTTTCAATCTGCCTTTTGGTTACTGGCGGGCTAATGTTAAAAAATTTTCGCTGCAATGGGTTCTTGCAATTCATTTACCCGTTCCTTTTGTAATCCTTGAAAGAATATTTTCAGGTATTGGATTTGAATTTTACACTTATCCGGTTTTAATTGCTGCATTTTTTATCGGACAATTTTCAGGCAGTAAACTTTATCTGAGAAGAAAAAAACTCGGTTACATTCCGTTAACGTCTTGTTTAATAATGGATATTGTAAAACAAAACTGATTTAAAAGTTTTTAGGAAATACTTATGAAAAAAATATTAACGAACATACTATACGTTTCAATTCTGATAACACTGCTATTACATCACCAAACACACGCTGTTAAAAATCAGTCAGGAGATAAAATGAATAACAATATTAGCAACATAACAGTTAAAGACATTGATGGTAAAGAAGTAAATCTTTCAGATTATAATGGAAAAGTTTTGTTGATTGTAAATGTTGCAAGTTACTGCGGTTTTACCAGGCAGTATTCCGGGCTTGAAGAAATTTACAAGAAGTATAAAGATAAAGGATTTGAGATATTGGCTTTTCCATGCAATCAATTTAAAAATCAGGAACCCGGAACAAATGAAGAGATAAAAAACTTCTGCTCATCCAAATTTAATGTAACATTTAAACTTTTTGATAAGATTGATGTTAATGGTAAAGATCAATCACCTCTCTACTCTGTCTTAACAAATAATAAAGTTACCGGCAGCGCTGAAATTAACTGGAACTTTGAGAAATTTTTAATTGATAAAAATGGCAATGTTGTTTCCAGGTATTTAAGTAAAGTTGAGCCGGAAAGTGAAGAGCTAACCACAGCAATTGAAAGCGAGCTGCAAAAATAAATATTGAAAATCAGGCAGAGTTATAAAAACAGATTCTATTAATACAAATATTTTACAGACTCCGCTGCACTGATAAATTTGGTTTATAATAACATTTTAGTTTAAACCTAATTGCTGTTTTACCCATAACTTTGAATTGATTAGCTGTTTGTGTTCTAAGTTCATAGTTGCACTGATAGTTTTAATAAGATGATCTTCATAAGCGCTTAACTTTTTATCCGTATAAATCAGTCTCCACAAACTTTCAATAAGTTCAACTTTTTCCTGCTGAGTAAAAGTGTTGTTGATTATTGTTGTAAACTCATAAAGGCTTACACTTTCTTTTACTTTTTGTTCGGCAAGCGCCATCAGATCTTTTATACAATCATCATCAAGATTAAAAGTTCTTTTCATTTCAGATATAATAAAATTTCTTTCTTCATCAGAAAATTTTCCATCTGCTTTAGCCATTTCAATAAAAAGTGCACAGGCAGCAATCTCAGCTTTATAATTTTTTTTACCCGAAGTCTTTTGTACTTCTGAGTTAATACTTTGTTCTTCACTGAATATTTTTTTCAGATATTCAAACATAATCTTAAATTTTATCAAGTTCGCTTAATAAGCCGGGTACATCAAGTGGTTTGGTAACCATAATAAGATTGCCGTCTTCATCCCTTGGCCACTGTTCAACAAGTTTATCGTAATATAGTTCAATCATATTTCCATCAGGATCTTTAACATAAACTGATTCTGAAACGCCATGATCCGAAGCTCCTTCAATCGGATAATTTGCCTCCCATATTCTTTTAAATGCTTTTGCAAGATCCTCTCTTGAAGGATAAAGAATCGCATAATGATAAAGCCCCGTATGCCCTTGCGGTGCCGGAGTTGCATTTTCACCAGCCCAGGTATTTAATCCGATATGATGATGATAATTTCCGGATGAAACAAAAACTGCATCTTTGCCAAATCTAGCTGTTACCTGAAATCCCATAAGATCGCGGTAAAATTTTAAAGCTCTTTCAAGATTAGCAACTGTTAAATGAACATGTCCGATTCGTGTTCTGGGATTTAATTCGTATTCCATTAATCTCCAAATAATTATTTATGATTTACTTTTACTGGTCTTACTTTCCAGATTTTTTCTGCATACTCTTTTACTGATCTGTCTGAAGAAAACTTTGCCATTCTTGCAGCATTCAGTATCGATTTTCTTGCCCACTCATCTTTATTAGTGTAAAGTGCTGCAACTTTATCCTGTGTATCAATATATGACTGATAATCTGCGAACAGTAGATAATAATCTACATTCATCAATCCTCTTATCATATCATCAAAAATTCCAAACTCCTGGGGACTGAAAAAATTTGTTGCTATCATATCAACAACATGTTTTAGTTCGGCATTCTTTTCATAATACCCGCGCGGATTATAACCATTGGATTTAAGCTTAACTACTTCATCAGCTAATAGTCCGAAAATAAAAATATTTTCATCCCCTACTTCTTCTCTTATCTCAACATTAGCACCATCCATAGTTCCTATTGTTAAAGCACCGTTTAATGCAAACTTCATATTTCCTGTTCCGGATGCTTCCAGCCCAGCCATTGAAATCTGTTCAGATAAATCAGAAGCCGGTATAATTTTCTCTGCAAGTGAGACAGAATAATTTTTCAGAAAGACAACTTTAAGTTTATCGCCTACATCGGGATCATTATTAACTACATCTGCAACTGAATTTATAAGTTTTATAATCATCTTTGCTGCATAATATGCAGGTGCAGCTTTACCGCTGAAAATAACTGTCCGCGGAACCATTTTAATTTTGGAATTACGTTTTATCCGGTTATACAGTGTGATGATATGAAATACATTTAAAAGCTGCCGCTTATATTCGTGAAAGCGTTTTACCTGAACATCAAACATAGAATCAGGATTTATATTAATATTATGTTCCTTTTCTATCAGCTCAATCAATGCGTGTTTATTATTCATTTTTATTTGCTGCCATCGCTCAATAAAGTCTTTATCCTTAACAAACTTTTCAATTTTTTTAATCTGAGCCAGGTCCTTAGCCCAGTCATCTCCAATCCGTTCATTCAGTAATTGTGATAACAGCGGATTAGCTGTAATCAGCCATCGTCTTGGAGTTATACCATTAGTAACATTTATAAATTTCTTTGGATAAATTTTATTAAAATCAGGAAAAATTCTTTTCTTCAGAATATTAGTATGCAAGGCTGCAACACCATTAACAGCAAAGCTGCCTACGATAGCCAGATTTGCCATTCTTACTCTTTTATCTTTTCCTGTTGATATGATTGAAAGTTTTTCAATCAGTGCTTCATCTTTAGTGTATTCCAGTCTTATCTTTTCAACAAACCTTCTGTTGATTTCATAAATAATCTGAAGATGTCTGGGAAGCAGGTTACTAAATATTTGTTCAGACCATTCTTCCAAAGCTTCGGGAACAACAGTATGATTTGTATAAGCAAAAGTTTTAGAAGTGATTTCCCATGCTTTATCCCAGCTTAAATCTTCATCATCAATCAGAATTCTCATCAGCTCAGGTATTGCAACAACCGGATGTGTATCATTAAGCTGAATACAGGTTTTATCTGCAAATTGATCAAATGCAGGATGTTTGATTTTATATTTTCTGATAATATCCTGAAGTGTAGCTGAAACGAAAAAGTACTGCTGTTTTAATCTTAAAAACTTTCCTTCTACGTACGTATCATTTGGATAAAGAACTTTAGAGATTGTTTCTGAATCATCTTTCTTTGCTACTGATTCAATATAGTTGCCTTTATTAAAATCAGCAAACTCAAAATCAACAGTTGCTTTTGCACGCCACAATCTTAAATTATTTACTACCTGACTTTTATATCCCGGTATAGGAACATCGTATGCAACTGCAAGAACATTTTCAGTATCAACCCATTTAAAACCAAGCTCTCCGTTTCCTTTATTATAAGTTTCTGTTTTTCCATAGAACTGAACTTTATATGTAAGTGATCTTCTCATCAGATCCCATGGATTTCCGTTACGCAGCCAATTATCGGCTCTTTCAACCTGATAACCATTTTCAATATCCTGTTCAAAGATTCCATATTCATATCTGATTCCATATCCAAAAGCAGGTAGTTGAAGCGTAGCCATTGAATCAAGATAACAGGAAGCTAACCTGCCCAATCCACCGTTACCCAAACCCATATCAAGTTCCTGTTCCTTTATCTCTTCAAGATCATAACCATCACGATCTAAAATAACACGGCATTCGTTATAGTAATCAAGATTGATCAATGCATTACCAAGAATTCTTCCCATCAGATATTCGAGTGAAAGATAATAAACTCTTTTTACATCCTTATCGTGATACACTTTTTGTGTACGCAGCCAGTTCCGCACCATTCTGTCTCTTACTGCAAGTGATAATGCAAAATAAGCATCAGCACCGCTTGCTGTATTTTTATCTTTTACAAGAGTAAACTCCAAATGTTCTGCAAATTGATTTGAAAGTGAAAAACTTGCAGGATCTTCTTTGTCTGTAAAGAATATCGAATCAGTATTTTCAATTTTTATTTTCAACTTTTCCCTTTGTTTTATTTCACAAATAACTGAGACAAATTTACTTTCATCTGCATTTAATACAAAATTTTATGCTGTTGGCAATTATCAGTCTTAATTAATAAATAACTCAAGTTAACTGTCTGAATATCCGGTAAGTAAGAAACCGTTGAAACGTTTACAAAAATTGTTTTTAGTTTTGTTAACCTACAACTTAAGTTGCGGGTTAATGATAAGTAAGTAAGAGCTTCAAACAGTATTAAAAGTAATTCTAAAGCTATTTATAATGTTACTGATATTAGCAGCGAAGAAGGAAACCGGACTTTGGGGGCAATCGATCTCTTTCCAAATTTTGTGTGCAGATTTTAAACGCACTTAACAGGCTTTGTAAACAACCGGAATTTTAACTTTTTGTTTTTTTAGTTACATTCAATTTAAATATTTGATTAAATTCATAACAAAGATTTTTTATTTAAGGAAAATATTGTGACAAAAGCTGAAATAACTGAATTAAAAAACGGTAATAATGGTGAACTTGGTAAGTATCTAAACCCTGCTAATGATACTAAAACACTTTTTTTTACTTTGGATAAATTGGGCAGATTGCCAGAAAACTTTGATGGTAAATATTTCACTCCTCTGTGTAAACACCCGGTTGAAAAAATTAGGTTTTTAGCAGTAAAGAACATTGGAAAATTATGTGATGAAAAATATTTAACTCAATTAGAAGATATTTCTATTTCTGATAAGAGTACGATGGTTAGACGGGAAGCTATTTCTTCTATTGGTAGAATGCGAAATAAAAAAGCTATTCCTATACTTATTAAAAGCTTAAAAGATTCCGATCCTAAAATTGTATTACAGGCTATCAGAGGCTTGCTGTTTTTTAATGATAATAACTTAGTTGTAACTGAACTAAAAAAATTAATTAATCACCCTAATGAAGTAATTAAAAACGTAATCGAAAAGGAGTATTTTGATCAATCTAAATTTGAAAACAATGGCGATCATTGTAAATCCCCTGATTACCTTAAGAATGTTGTAGTAAACGGTGATGTTCTCGAAGTATTAAAGATTGTCTCTAATGAATCAATTCATCTTACTTTTACATCACCACCATATTATAACGCAAGGGACTATTCAATTTATCAAAGCTACGATGAGTATTTGGAATTTCTAAAAGATGTATTTAAAGAAGTCCTGATCTTACCCCCTAAAAGTGGATACTAAGTTAAGCAACTTTTTCAATTAATTCTCTTCTGTTTTTTTCTTCAAATTCAACCGGTGATAAATATCCTAAAGATGAATGAAGTCTTCTTCTGTTATAATTGATTTCTA
>JAVEUY010000348.1:0-3551 GCA_034005315.1 Ignavibacteriaceae bacterium
GTTCATTGGGCTGATTATAGAGAAAATATTTTTATTAAAAACGAAATTTATAAACTTTAAAAAACATCCCCGAAAATACAGTAGTTTATCAGCTTGCTGAAAAATTAGGATATCGGAGGGGACTCAAAATTGTATAAATTAGAATTTTGAGGGCTCCATAATTTTGGTTTTAATCCAGACACAGAATACGTGAAAACTTTTTCCTCGCCTGGCTCTAACTTTAACTTAGAAAATGATTGCTCTTTATAAAAAAGCCGGTTACTTTCGCAATCCTGAATTTCTGTATTAAGATTAAATATTTGTCTGCTTTTATGATGGTTTTTCACAGTAACTTCAAATGCCACACTGTTTAACGAAGGTTTTATGTAAACATCTTCAATTTTTACCGAGTTGGTTATAATCAGAGAAACAGGTTGCCAAATGCCAGCCGGATTTGCACCATAGAATCCATGTGCAATATCTTTCAACATCCGGTTTGTTACCGGAACTGTTACGGCGACATCTACAATTTTATCGGCATCTGTAATATTTTTGATATAATCACGAGTAACCAATACGGCAATCAAATTTCTACCTGGTTTTAACAATCCTGAAACATCTGTCCTGATTTCACCGAACATGCCAACGTATGAATTCACTAATACTCCATTAACATACACATCAGCCATTTTAGATATAGCATCAAAAACAAGTTCTGATGTTTTATTTTCAATACCTGCCGGAAGTTCAATCCATTGCCGGTACCATGCAGCTTTTGTTTTTTTATAATCAAACGTATATTTCTCACAACGATCTGTTTCTTTTTGATAATATGTATCTGAAACTCCTTTTGGAAATTTACCGTCATTCATTGTTTCTCCATGGAGCCAAATCCGGATTGGATTCCAAAAATCAGGGACATTCATAATATGCCAATCCTGATCCTGAATAGAAGGATCAGAAAACACTTTATTTTTAGATTCATAATCCGGCTTGAATAACCAGGCTCCATTTAAATTAATTACGCTCCTACCCTCTTTAATTGTATCAACAACAATGGAATTATAGCTTCTTCTTTCTAATTGCCTGATTTTTTCTTTCTCTTTTTCCGAAACATTTTTAGAGTAAACATACACTGGCAAATTATTAAACGCTTCTTCTGAAAGTGGCTCAACTTTCAGATTTTTAAATTCAGTTTCAATCCAGCCACCGCCTAAAGTAACCTGACCTCGTGGTGCAAGGTGACTATTTTGATCTACAACGTCAATTCTTGGTAATTTCTCATCATTCAGAAATATTCGAATCCGGTTATTTGAGACTTCAATTTTAAAAGAATACCATTGACCAACTTCCGGAGAAAAATCCAAGTCACATAACCCCAACAGTTCATCGGCACCCATATACCCCATCCGACTTAAGTACAGGTCATTCTGTAATCCCCCTTTTAAACCAACCACATATCTGTCGGCCCTGTTAAATGCCCTAAAACCAGCCCAAATCTGGACTTGTTCCGCATGCTTATTAGCTCGTGCCTGAAAAGTAACACGATAATTTCTCATATTATTATTCCCATAGGAAGCATAAGCTCCTTTAGATTTTAATATATTGTCTTCAACTACACAGACACCCCTTCCAACTGTTGAAAAATCAGATAGGTTAACTTGATTACCCTCCCCATACATACGAGTCAAAACCAGTAGAAAACAAGTGATAAAAAACGAACGAAAAGACAATCCTGAATTAAACGACTTTACCATAAGATTTTTTTATATTGATTTTATATTTTCACTATTCTGCTTGTAAACACATTCTCTCCTTCTGACACTGTTAGTATATATACTCCTGACAACAAATTACCTAATCCATCCATGTTTAATGTATTCTTTCCCGGTGTAAGTTTTGTTTGAACGACTTTCAGCATCACGCCACTTAGGTCAGAGATTCTAATAACTGCACTACTTTCAGCAGAACAATTAATTTCTATATTTAAATAATCTCTAAATGGATTTTGTTTCACCTGTATTGAGTTGCGGAAGGTTCTGTTATTTTCATATATACTTGTTAACTGATTCCTGTTAAAGGCTGTCTTATTATCGAAACCCGACATTTCATATTTATATGATTTACCATTTACATCAATTAACCAAACGTAATCAATACCGACACTAACTCCTGCAAATCCACTATTGACGTATTCCCAGTTTCCAAATCCGGATGAACTCATACGATATACTTCATTCTTTGCATTAACGCCCCAGACTTCATAATTGCCTGCACTTAGTTTAACCAATTGGTAAGGATTGTTTATGATTTTCCAGTTCTCTTTCTGCTGGGCCGACATCATGGCAATTTCTCCATCAGGAGTAATTCCCCATACAAATGATTCATCAGCAGTAATTGATTTTAAACTACCTGCAACTTGTGTCCAGGGTCTAATCCCTCCCAGATCGCGATAATAAACTTTACAATCTTCGTCGACACCCCACAAAACAGCTTGCGTGGCCTCAATATCAACTATTTTAACCGGGGTGTTTTTCAACTCCCAGTTAGATGAAACATTGAAATCCTGGCCGTCAGACAGCTTTGCACTTAACAACGAACCAACTGTGTTTATAACCCACACTGTTGCACCTCCTGTCGTTATGTCTTTTGCAACTTGTAGCTGCGATGATCTTTCCCATAACTGTACAGGATCACCATCTACTTCGTTTGCATATACTTTTTCATCCGTTCCGATTGCCCAAACATCTTTTAATCCGGTAGCAATTTGCTTTAAATTAATTTTATCTCTTTGATGGTGTTGTAATATTATGTCCGACAGTTTATGAAGTGGACGAAAGACATTGATATTTGTTTCCATATTCAAATCCCAAAATTCTTTATCGCTGAATAAATCATTGTACCATTCCAAACGATAAGCACCTCCGGAATTACCAACAGTTGTACTATTATACTCATCGCACGCTTCGGCTTCCAACACAATAGATCCTGAATTTGGGTCCGCAAACTCACGCGTAAGAGCGATATATTGATTAGGGAAAACGTATTCAGGATGATGACTTCTGTACCAGGTTGATCCCTCACGCCAATCACCCCAGGCTTCTAAAACCAGCCATTCGGCTTTTTGGGCATACGATTCTTGATAAACAGCTCTCATTTTAGGAATTCCATCATCATAATTTGCTTTTATATGTGCATCCGTCCCCACCCATGTTCCTGTGTTTGTTTTGGGATTCCAGTCGTTAAGCACATTGTCTTTCATCGGTTTTCTCCCTCCATTTAAAGCAAATGCAAACTGCTTGTTTTTGTGGGTTGTTATTTGAGTTCTGACATCCAGGTTACTCCAGCTAAACCAGCTTTGTACTCCCCATGCAAGATCTTTTGTCCGTGGGTCTCTGTCAAAAAAAGAAGTGGAAAGGATGAATGCAACATCCAAATCAAATACTTCTTTCATCTTCTGTCCAATAAAATCAAAGAACTCTTTAATCTGATATCCACTTGCCGGATATGATACATGTGAGTTAGCAGTCCACCATTGCATAGGAACTTTACCATCATTGGTAAAGTAAAGC
>JAVEUY010000349.1:0-3524 GCA_034005315.1 Ignavibacteriaceae bacterium
TTTTCGTTTGAATAACCCTGAAGGTTATATTCATTGGCTGAATAACCCACCATACTATTATTACCGTAAGGATCATCTGGGCAACAACCGGGAAGTTTGGCGGGCACCATGGAGTTCGGGAGGTTATAATTATATACCTATGACGAAACAATTTACGCAGTATTATCCCAGCGGTCTGCCGTGGAAATACAATTACGGAGATGAGCCGGAAGCGCAACCGTATAAATACGATGGAAAAGAGCTTGTGGAGATGCATGGGTTGGATGAATATGATTCCGATGCCCGGTGGTATTATCCGGCGATTATGCGGACGACGACACCCGACCCGCTTGCGGAAAAGTATTATGATATCAGTCCGTATGCGTGGTGTGCGAATAATCCAATCAATGCATTCGATCCTGATGGAAGGGATTGGATAATGAATAAAGAAGTTGTTAATGGAATTACAATTTATTCTTTTACCGTTAATGCTGTATTGTATAACAATTCAAGCGACAAAAATATTGACTTGGATAAGCTCGCAGCAGGATTAACCAATCAAATTAGTAGCATCTATAATATAAACAAAGGCGATATGGTAGTAACAATGGATTTAAACCTAAGGGTCGTTAACTCTGTTGAGGATATTAAAGAGACCGACCATGTGTTTCAGGTTGTAAATCAGGAATCATTGAGAAATGAAGATAAGAAGAAAGTGACAGCAAATGCTGATAAATACGGATTAAATATTAATATCGGAACTGATTTAGCCAGGGATATAATCTCCGGGAAGAATTCAAGATCCGGCGCACATGAGTTAGGCATACAGGAGGGCTGTATGATGCAAACATTAATGCTAAAGGAGTTGATAGATTAAGAGATAATTTAATGACTCAATCTTTGTTTTTGCAGCGTCAAAAAATCAACCCAAACTCCGCAATTGAACTTAATCGTCATCAAATTAATACCATTTTTGAAAACAGGAATAATGTTAATCAACGCACTCAAGTAAAAACAAGACCTACAACATTCTTTATTCGTGATGGTAAATTAATCACCAATCCTGTAAAATATTTATCTAAATAACTTATTTATTTACAGTACATTAAAAGCAAATGAAAAAACATACATACATTCTTTTACTTGTTGCTCTTTTGTTTTCTTGTTCTAAACGCAGTCAAGATAATAAAGACGGTATTACTGTCTATCTTTCAGTCCCAGATATGACTACGATTAAAAATGTGAGTCTTACAGTAAACGACAGGAAAGTTTATGATGATGAAATGAAATATGGATCAATAGTAGACTTTCCTTTTGACAAAGAGGTTAAAGTAAACACAAAAGCAAACGATACAACTGGCTATTACTTTGAAGTAAGTTTTAACAACCAATACAAATCATTTTATATCCCTGCGAAAGGACTTGAGTCTTTAATTATTGCCAATGTAAGAGATTTTGAATTTGAAGTAAAAGAAAACTCAAAAGCAGAACAGGATACAACATTCACAATATTTATATCGAAAAACATCACTGATAACTGTAATCTTAAAATTGCAATCAATAATGACACCTTGTACAATGGCAAATTTTACAACAATTATCCCACAAAGAGTTATGATACATTAAAATTCATCCCAAATATCAGGCGTTCTGATATTTCATCCATGTATTTTGAAATTAATGAATCGTCAGAGAAAACCAGTATTAAACTTGAGGCTATTTACGACTTTAATCCTGATAAAATAAATGTGCTATACCTAAATTTAAACTCATTCATAAATGTTATCACTAACTTAGACGATAACTGGGACGCGTGTTGGCAAATTGGAGGATAAAATTTATGGTTATTAACATAGTGAGTTTTTCAGGTGCAACGCACCCAATACTACCCCAGCGGTTTGACTTGGAAATCCAACAGCGGCGATAACCCGGGAGAGCAACCGTATAAATACGGCGGAAAAGAGTTTGTTGAAATGCATGGGCTGGATGAGTATGATTCCGATGCCCGGTGGTATTATCCGGCGATTATGCGGACGACGACAATGGATCCACTGGCTGAAAAGTATTATGATATCAGCCCGTATACGTGGTGTGGGAATAATCCGGTGAGTTATATTGACCCAACCGGAATGTATATTGAGGAAGGAAGCCAGAAAGAATGGGAAAGGAGGAAAGATGATGTTACAAGTCAAAGAGACTATTTACAAAAACGGGTAGACAAGTTAACTGCAAAAGCAGAAGCTAAAGGCTGGAGTGCTGAAAAATTAGCAAGTAGAATTGGTGATAAAACAGAAAGGATAACCAGTCTAAACACCAGTCTTGGTACTATGAGAACTTTAGAAAGTAGTAGTCAGGGTTACAGTTTATCCCATACTGCACCAGGTGAAAACGGCGGGGTTACATTAAATACTGGGACGAATACCATAGATATTAGATTTGGAAGCGGTAATACAGCAAATTTTGTTCATGAGGTAACGCATGCTGGCCAATTTGAAACAGGAGATATAGCATTTGATTCAAAGTCGGGAAATCGCTCAAGATGTATTCGATGAAATATCAGCCTATAAATCGCAATTTGCCTACAATCCTTCTTCTGTATCAGGACTGACCTCTACATCAACAGCAAATTCTTTTGGAAGCATTACAGCTTCGTGGGTACAAGGTTTAGGCGGGGGTAGCTTATACGTCCCTATAGGTAGTCCGAATTATATTCAAGGGGTAAGTGCAAATACTGGTGTTGGGCCTTTAAATATAAATTCTACAAGGGCGGATTTTATAAACGCATATCCAGCTTATCCTGGCTTTAAAACATTACCAGCCAGTTATGTCTTAAAAACTTCATATCCTAACATTTATTATAAGAAATGAAAAGAGCCGTAATTTATATAGCGATAATGTTGGGATTGTTTGTTACATGCAAAGCCCAGAAGATAGAACAAGGAACAATTAGTGGTACATTTTATAAACTTGTAAAAGGTAAGGATTTTAATACTGCCTATACTTTAGAATTACATGTAGACAGCACATTTAAATTACTTATCAATACTGCTGCGGGAAATCCCCAATGTACAGGTAAATGGGAAATAGTGGACAGTGAATTTGTTCTGCTTAGGTGTAGCGAAGATGCTAATCCATACGAAATGCTTTCAAGTGGTTATATGAGTCAGAAAGAACATAAATTGCAGGTAATCAATAAGAATAAAATAAAATATAAAGACGTTGTTTTAAAACGGAAGAAATAACAGATTGAAAAAAAGGGACTTTTCAAAATGATGCGTAATTTGTCATCCCGAACGGAAGTGAGGGATCTAATTTTCAACTCCTGATTCGAATGATTAAACAAGCCGGAATTTAAAATCCACAAACTCGCCTTTTCAAGGCTCAGACAGTGTTTATTTTAAATTCCGGCTTGTTTCTGGTTACTCCCGATGTCTGTCCATTTCTCTTTTAGCATCTTTCTCCTTGATCGACTGGCGTTTGTCGTAGTTTTTCTTTCCCTTTGCCAGTCCGATTTCTAATTTCGCCAGCCCTTTGTCGTTGATGAA
>JAVEUY010000350.1:0-3516 GCA_034005315.1 Ignavibacteriaceae bacterium
GTGACCAGGACAATCAACGTGTGCATAGTGGCGATTAGCAGTTGAATATTCAACGTGCGAGGTTGCAATTGTGATACCTCTTTCTCTTTCCTCAGGTGCATTATCGATACTGTCAAAAGATCTAACTTGTGATAAACCTTTCTTTGCTAATGCCATTGTTATAGCTGCAGTCAAAGTGGTTTTACCATGATCTACGTGCCCAATTGTACCAATGTTAACGTGAGGTTTACTTCTATCAAATTTTTCTTTAGCCATCGGATTCTCCTTTTATAATTTTTCTTTTTGTTTTTATTTCAATTATTAATTTACTGTTGCTTTTTTTCCTAATGATTTTTCAGATATTTCTTCAGCAATTGCTTTGGGCACTGCAGAATAATGATCAAACTGCATCGAATAAATTGCCCTTCCCTGACTCATTGACCTTAATATCGTTGCATAACCAAACATCTCAGATAATGGAACGTTTGCCTTTATAACCTGAGCATCTTTTCGTGCTGAAAATCCTTCTATTTTTCCTCTTCTTGAATTAAGATCACCCATAACATCGCCTAAATATTCTTCAGGAGTAACCACTTCAACAGACATAATAGGTTCAAGCAAAACCGGGTTTGCTTTTTTAGCCCCGGCTTGAAAAGCCATTGAACCTGCTACCCTGAATGAAATCTCATCAGAATCAACATCATGATAAGAACCATCATACAATCTTGCTTTTACATCAACCATCGGAAATCCGGCAATTATTCCATTTTTCATAGCATCCTGAATGCCCTGTGAAACTGCAGGAATATATTCTTTTGGAACAGTGCCTCCAACAATACCATTAATAAATTCAAAACCTTTTCCGGGTTCATTCGGCATAAGTTCAATCCAAACATGACCAAATTTACCGCGACCGCCGGATTGCTTTACAAACTTACCTTCAGCCTGCACCTTTTGCGTAATAGTTTCTCTATACGCAACTTGCGGCTTTCCAATATTTGCTTCAACTTTAAATTCCCTTTTCATTCTGTCAACCAGAATTTCAAGGTGTAATTCTCCCATACCGCTAATTAAAGTCTGTCCGGTTTCTTCATCAACTTTAATTTTAAAAGTTGGATCTTCATCTGCTAATTTAGTCAGTGAATCTGATAACTTATCCTGATCTGCTTTAGTTTTTGGTTCGATAGCAATCTGAATAACCGGTTCAGGAAAAGAAATTTTTTCCAACACAATCGGATCATCTTCACCACACAATGTATCACCTGTTCTTGTATATCTTAAACCAACAGCTGCTGCAATATCTCCAGCCTTTACTTCAGAAATTTCTTCTCTATGATTTGCATGCATTCTAAGCAATCTGCTGATTCTTTCTTTCTTTCCGCTGACTGAATTAAAAATATATGAACCTGATTTTAAAACACCTGAATAAACTCTAAAGAAAGTTAATTTACCTACATAAGGGTCATTCATAATTTTAAAAGCTAAAGCGGTAAATTTTTCGTTTTCGTCAACTTTCCGTTTAACCGAATCTACTAATCCAATATGATGTGCCTCAATTTCCGGAGAATCAACCGGAGAGGGTAAAAAGTCAACTATTGCATCAAGTAATTTCTGTACACCTTTATTTTTAAACGAAGATCCGCAAATTACAGGAATAATTTTTAATTCAATTGTAGCTTTCCTAAGAACATTCTTTATTTCATCAGCACTTATTTCTTTACCTTCTAAATATTTTTCAAGTAAAGTATCATCAACATCAGACACTGCTTCCAGCATTTGAGTTCTGAATTTTGTAGCTATTTCCAACAGATCTTTTGGAATATCAATTTCATCGTATGAAGCACCAAAAGACTCTTCGTGATACATTCTTGCATTAAATTGAATCAGATCTATTATCCCAACAAATAAATCGCCTTCACCAATAGGTAAATAAATTGGGACAGCATTTGCACCAAGCCGCTCTTTCATCATATCAACAGCGTTATAGAAATCTGCGCCTGTTCTGTCCATTTTATTTACAAAGGCAATTCGTGGTACACTGTATTTATCTGCCTGTCTCCAAACAGCTTCAGATTGTGGTTCAACACCGCCTACAGCACAAAAAAGTGCAACAGCTCCATCCAGAATTCTTAACGATCTTTCAACTTCAACTGTAAAATCTACGTGTCCGGGTGTATCAATAATATTTATTTGATGTCCATCCCAAAAGCAAGTAGTTGCAGCGCTGGTTATTGTAATACCTCGCTCTTTTTCCTGCTCCATCCAATCCATTGTTGCTGCACCGTCGTGAACTTCTCCTATACGATGTAATTTACCTGTATAAAATAATATCCTCTCGGTAGTAGTAGTCTTGCCGGCATCAATGTGTGCCATAATTCCGATATTACGAACTTTATCTATTTTAATCTTACTCGCCATATATTTATACGATATCCAGTCTTACCATTTAAAGTGAGCAAAAGCTTTGTTAGCTTCAGCCATTTTATGTACATCTTCTTTTTTCTTAACTGAAGAGCCTTCTCCATTAGCTGCGGCAATTAATTCTGATGCAAGCTTAGAAGACATTGATTTTTCACCACGTGCACGTGAATAGTTTTTTATCCATCTCATTGCAAGTGCAATTCTTCTTTCCGGTCTAACTTCAGTTGGAACCTGATAAGTAGCACCACCAACACGCCGGCTTCTAACCTCAATTAAAGGCTGGGTGTTTGAGATTGCCTTCTTAAAAATTTCTAAACCAGGCTTACTGGTTTTTTCTTCAATCAATTGGAAAGCATCATAAACCACATTTCGGGCTACTGCTTTTTTACCATCATACATTACGTAATTAATAAATTTTGCCACCAGTACATCATTGAATTTGGGATCTGGTTTAAGATACTTTTTTTCTGCTCTTCTTTTTCTCATTTCTTATTTCGCTTTAGGTTTTTTTGCACCATATTTAGAACGTCCTTTTTTTCTATCAGCAACACCACTTGTATCCAGTGTACCTCTAATAATGTGATATCGTACACCTGGCAGATCTTTAACTCTTCCGCCTCTTATCATCACAATTGAGTGCTCCTGAAGATTGTGCCCTTCACCTGGTATGTATGCAGAAACTTCAACATTTGTTTTAGTCAGTCTTACTCTGGCCACTTTTCTAAGCGCTGAATTAGGCTTTTTAGGTGTAGTAGTATATACTCTTGTACAAACACCTCTTTTCTGTGGGCAGGCATCTAAAGCCGGAGCTTTATTTTTTGATAATATCCTAACCCGACCTTTTCTAACTAACTGATTTATTGTAGGCACAAAATCTCCTAAAAATTTACTTCTTTAAAAAAATTCAGATTTCAAATATAGTTTTCAATTAAAAAATAGTCAAGAAAACTTAAATTATTTTTCAAAATTAAAGAACAATTCAAAATTTTATGAATCAATTACTCTGAACTGATTGACTTTCAGTATCTTTTTCTTCCTGAACTTCATTTTCTTCACTTTCAAGAATTATATTTGAAAAGCGCTTAAGACCTGTTCCTGCAGGAATCAGATGTCCCA
>JAVEUY010000351.1:0-3514 GCA_034005315.1 Ignavibacteriaceae bacterium
CCTCTCTTTGTAAGAGAGGTTAGGTGAGTTAGTCAAATTAATTACAACACGGATTGAACTGAACAATTTTCATTGTTCAATTGCTAAATTGTTGCATTGATATTTCCTCTGAGCACTTTACGGTAAATGACGGGAGACGAAAGAAGAAAGAAGTGAGAGGTTTAATCAGCGTAAATCTGCTTAATCTGTGTATGACGAAGTCATCAGTGTTCTATTGTTTTAAAAGGAATCAGGAGTCAGAAGTTAGAAGACGATGTCCTGTTCCTCTCTTTGTAAGAGAGGTTAGGTGAGTTAGTCAAATTAATTACAACACGGATTGAACTGAACAATTTTCAATGTTCAATTGCTAAATTGTTGCATTGATATTTCCTCTGAGCACTTTGCGGTAAATGACGGGAGACGAAAGACGAAAGAAGCGAGAGGTCTAATCTGTGTCATCAGCGTTCTATTCGTGTTCTTTAGTGGTTTGGAGCTTTTGTGGCAAATGTCTTTTCCGCCACCAAAACACAAAAACACTAAAAGCTTTTAGCGAGAAAGGCAAGCCATTTTCCCGTACAATTTTTTAATCCGTTTAAATCCCTTTAATCTGTGTATGACGAAGTCATCAGCGTTCTATTGCGATTTAAGTGCAGTACAAACAATGACTACAAATGACAATCAATGACTACTTGTCCGCCTCTGGAGGAATGACTATGAATGACTATTGACTTAATGACCAATGACTACTGACCAATCTCCAATCCCCTAAATTTTCCCTACCCTGCTTTTTTTCTTGTAAGCTGAGCTTTAAGATCGAGGGTTATAATTAAATTTGCAAGCTCTCTGCCATCAATATACATAGTACCATTTGTGATACGCTCGGAGAATTCTCCGTTAGTAATAATAAACTTTCTTTTTATTTCATTGGCAGCAGGTTTAAAATGAACAACTTCTTCGTAATCTTCTTTTTTAACATTTGTTGTAAGAAGACACTTAACATGAAGATTTACGGGTGTTGATCCTTTACGAGTTTTACCTATAATATAAAACATCGGTTCATCATCAATATCCATAATAGTTATGTCGCGGTATCCCAGAAAACTGAAGAAATATTTCATTATTGCTTTATATCCGCCAAGATCAATTGATTGCAGTTTATTAAGAACTTTATTACGATCAGCAGTAAGTGCTTTTTTATAACCATCATTCATACCAAAAACAGTAAGCCAGTCATCAGGAGTAATTAGTTCTGATAATGTTTCGCTTTTTATATTATCAAACAGATATCGTTTGTTAAATCCTTTTTCCTCCAGTACATAAAGAAGATCTTCTTCAAATGTCTGGCGGATATTATAATTATACATTACTACTGAAGCTGCGCTATGATCATTTATATTTATTTCATCATCATTCTGCCATACAGTAACAGGATTCCACCATAGATCAAAATTAAATATATAAGATACTTTTGAAAGATTAAGCTTTAAACGTGAAGGTTTCAGATTAGTAAGCAGAACAGTAACATCGCTTCTTTCGTAAAAACTATCGAGTGAGTTTTTAAGATCCTCTGCTGACATACCATTACGCCCGACTACAAACTTAACATTATTAGCTTCAAAAACTTTTTCCAGTTTCTTCATTCCATTTTCATCGTATTGGGTAAACACAACTGCTTTTTTTCTGTTGCTGTGAACTGCATAAATCTGTTCGATAAGCAGATTAGCTTTGGGACTAATATTCCGGAATGAAGAGAAATTGAGTATCTGTTTAAGTTTGTGTATGATATTAAAAATATTAGCCTGAAACCTGATTGGATTCGGACTGTCAAATAAAGTATTGAGTTCTTCTTTTGCCTGTGTTATTGCTTCATTATATTCAAACAACTGCATTTCATCGGGTGATAGCCAGATATCTTTTACAAGTGCACTTTGTTTTTCATTTCTAAGTTCTTTGATTGTACCACCGAAGAAATTCAATTCGATCTTTTGAGTGAATGGTAATTCCTCAAGATGATTCTTAAGTGCTTTTTGATTATTAATTGCAGAAAGAAACCAGATATAAGTTGGTTCAATATGAGTAACAATCTGATCTACCTGCTGGGCTGCATAACGGAAGTTGATCAGTTCATCAAACAAAACGAGATCAATCTTATCAAAATCTTTTAATTCAGATCTGCCAAGATCATCAACATCTGCAAACCATATAACAGATGAGCCTTTAACTTTTCTGGTAGTACCGGGTTCATACTTTTTAATTTTTAATTCCCGTGCAAATTGTTTAAATGAGCCTGACCAGAATTCCTTAAATCTGTTCTTTTCACTGATAAGCAGAATGGATTTTATACAGCCTTTTTTAAATAAGTATGAAAACGAAGCAGAAACTGAATTAAATTTTTCACAGCCTAATTCATCACAAAGTACAGCAAAAGGATTAGATGTAAGAAATTCGCCCTGTGTAATTTCATAAGAATCAAGTTGATTAAATGAAGATGAAAATTCTGACCAGCTTAATTCACGGTAAGAAGATAAAAGACTATTAAGAACAGTTTTAGTGCTTTCCGAAATTTTCTCATCATTGAGTGCATCTATAATTAAGGTATCAAAATTCTTTTGTTTAACTACAACTTTTTTAACTATTGTTCTTGGTAAATCTATACGGACTTTAAATACCTGATGAGCAATATCTAAAGACGGTGAATAAAATTGCACATCTGCCGGAATCAAATAATCAAAAGGAATATAATGTGATACTGCTGCGCTGTTAATAATATCATCAATACCGGGCACTTTAATTTGAGAAACATCAGGTAATGAAATATTCGAATTATTCAGGTTATCGGATATTGAAAGAGTTTCTTCAAATTGTTCAATACTAAGTAGTTCAATATTAAATACTTCAGGTACAATATCAGCAAGATGATCTTTTACTTCAGGTAAAGAAATCATATATGGAATTTCTTTAGTAGGTTCCTGCTCAATTTCAAAATCCGGTTGTGAATGTTCTTCTAAAGGTAAAACAAATAAATCTGACTTATCAACTGTATCTGGTTTGTTTACAATAAATACAGATGACTGATCGACTACTTTTGCAGGATTACCAATGAACAATGAGGACTGATCAATTATCTCAGGAATCTGAGGAAGCTGGGAGTTGAGGCTGTATATTTTTATTTCATCAAGTAATCTTTCTTTAAGTGTAAATAACTGAGGCTTTGTAAGACCAAAAAAAATCAGATAAGCCCTTGGATGTTCTAACAGATATTCATGTCGTAAATCAGGTATATCAATTACACTAAGCCTGAATTTTAATTTAAGAGAATTAGGAATCTTAAGCTGCTCAGCTTCATATCCATCCAGCACTTCAGAAAAATACAGTGCCTTAACCTCAGGACTTTCGATACGCGGAGGTCTTAGCCATTTAGCATAATGGAAATCATCTGTAAGATCTAGTTTAGCAACTTTAGATGCTATTTTAGATCGTGCTGTCCGGATCATTGTAGTACTTAATCGTTAGTGCGCTGTAGCTGAACCTGTTC
>JAVEUY010000352.1:0-3503 GCA_034005315.1 Ignavibacteriaceae bacterium
AATTGGGATAACCAAATCCTATTACATAAAACGACTGAAGATTATCAATCGTGTTTTTCATCTTTTCAGAAAAAGTAACAATAACACTTCTGCTGCTGTTACTAACTGCATCAACAGGTATTGCAGGTGTATGCGAATATACAGCAATAATATTACTCATCCCGGATAATGGAATCATCTTTGTCGGATCGTATGATCGAACTCCATAATAATAATTTTTATTTAGTTCAACAGAGTTATCAATATAGCCAGGTTCAAATATTAACGAATCAACTAAAGTTAAATTATCAGGAGTTAATCCTCTGTAAACATAAAATCGTTCTGCCAGCCCAGACCATTTTAACCGGATAACTGAGCCAGAAATACTAAACCCATTTAAGCCTGACGGTTTAGCAGCCTGATTTGAAAAAGCGAATTCAAAAAACTGTATCCCGGTTTCAGTCGGAAAAGCTACTTCAGGAACTCCGTTATCATTTAAATCTCCTATAAATATTGAGTTAGAATTTATATTTTCTCTATAAGAAATTACTTTTGCAGAATTAAACTCGTATTTAAAAATATAGGAATAAGGAAATACAAAGAGAATCAATTCATCTGAACCATCATTATCAAGATCTTTTAGCCTTATACTATTTTCAGATCTTCTGAAAGTATTATTAAACTCTGTAGAAGCATCCAGTAAAGCCTGATCTAATAAGAAATTAACCTGATTGCCTGAAATATTAAATACAACAAGTCTGTAAAAAGGAGAAATATCAATTTCATCAATTGAGTGTAATAAAACAGCTAACTCCTGTCTGCCATCGCCATTAAAATCTCCTGCTGAAAGATGTGCTGATGAACCAAGAAAACCTGTTTGAATTACATAACCTTTCTCGAACTTATTATTGCCGGTAATCTTATATCCAAAAATATCACCATCCTGATCTATCATCCAGAATTCTTTTGTTCCATCTCCATCAATATCAGTTATTACCGCATTAGGGGAATTAATTATATTAAAACCGAATCCCATAGGCGAAAAGTTTGTAAGTGCAGCTACTTTATTAAGATTTAATGATGAGTTCACTTCCCAAACTTCAATAGTTGTATCATTTGAAACACTAAATATTTCTATTATTCCATCATTATCAACATCCTGTGCCAGAATCGGCCAGAATTTTCCACCAACATTTGAATATTTTTCTGAGAAAGAATAAGAGTTGGAACTGTTTTGTTCATCAATAAAACCATCACGAACAAAATAGTTTAATAAATCTGTTAAGCCATTATTATTAAAATCACCGGCGGCTTTAACAATTCTTTCGTTAAGTGAATCAATAAGAACAAACTCATTATTATCAAAAGTATAAATTGATGATACCTTTGGTGAAGTATTTGCTCTTAAAATAATATCTTTTGAATTATTATTTAACGAAATTTGATCTTCAAAAATACTTCCGGGAGGTAAAGTATAAGGCTGTTCAAAATCTGTAGAAAGTTCAGATTCTAATGTTGTTGAAACGATAAAATCAGTGTTATTATTTTTTAATATAGATTTTAACCCAACAAGATTTTCTGCTTCTAAATAAATCTCATACAAGGAATTCTGATTTATAAGATCTTTAGGTATAAAACCATAATGATAAGATTTTACAAATTGATTATTTATTGTAAATCCATCCAAAGTAACAAAATTATAATCAGTAGTTCCATATAGCCTGTAATACATACGGACAACAGATGGATCATCAGTATAAACAGATGTAAGTATGGTTGTTTTGTCACCATAAAATGCAGGAATTATTGAAATCAATTCAGCAACCGGTGCGCTTCTGTCGATATAAAAGTTAACTCTTTCTTCAAGTGTTCTGCCAGTTGTTTGATTTACAACTAACCTTAAAGTATAAACTGTATCAGCAAATCCCGAAACATCCAAATTCAATATTTCCTCATTAGAAATCTGATACTGTTGATTACTTATTAAGTTCGTCCAGCTATTTGAATTATATCCCGTTCCTATATCAAGGCTGAATGATGTAAAATATGGAGAAAGAACTGAAATGTTAATGGGAATATTATTTCCTGAGGTCACAAAATCCTGAGTAGGTGAATGAAATTTTATAGCTGATGGCGCTGTAACTGAGAGTGCCTTAAATAAATTTAATCTCCCTGCACCACTTTTTAAATCCCAACCTGGTTCACCAATATCATCGGTTGTAGATTTAATAATTTGTTTTACTTCCTCATTAGTAAAACTACTTCGGGAGAGAATTAATGAAGCTGCTGCAGAAACAAATGGTGCAGATGCAGAAGTTCCGCTTATTTCAGCATAACTATTATTACGGGAAGTGGTTAATATTGAAGAACCGGGAGCGATCAGATCAATTGTAGAACCATAATTTGAACTGCCTGCAACATAATCTTCACGTGTAGAATTTCCTACAGAAATTACTTCTGAATATCCGGAAGGATAATGCGGCAAATTAGAACCTGTATTTCCGGAACTTGCAACAAGTACAACTCCCTGGCTGTAAGCATATCTGATAACATCACGCAATACATAAGAAAAAGAATTATCACCAAAACTCATATTAATAACTTTTGCTCCCATTTGTACTGCATAAAGAATAGCGGCAGCAACGTCATCTTCTTCTCCGTAACCACCGGGATCAAAGGCACGTAAATTCAGAACTTTAATTAATGGTGCAACACCTGCTATACCCGTAAAATTATTTGTCTCGGCTGCTGCAATTCCTGAGATGTAGGTTCCATGCCCGTGCTCATCAGAAGGATCATTGTCCCATTCTAAATAATCACCTCCGGTTGAATCAAACGGAAAACCTGATCTGTCGGTAAAGTCCCATCCCATATAATCATCAATAAAACCATTACCATCATCATCAATTCCATTTGTTCTTTTGTCATTACCAAATTGATCAATTCCTGTTTCACCTGAGTTTATAAATATTTTGTTTTTCAAATCAGGATGATCATAATCAATTCCGGTATCTATAATTGCAAGTAAAACCGTATCTGCACCTTGAGTAATTTCCCAGGCATCAAATGCTTTTATTTTTTCTAAAGCCCATTGTTGAGATAAAAGACTGTCATTAGGTGTAAAATCAATCTGATAATTATTCGCTTGTTGTATATATTCAATATCCGGGTCGTTAGAAAGTATTGATCTGAAATTTGCAGCATCGACATTTTCAGTAAACTGTATTTTTATGATCCTTTCTAAAACATCTTCTTCCTTTCCCAATCCTTTTGCAAAATAGTTCATTTTAAAATCAGGTAAATTTATTTGCCTGTTTGCAAAAGTAGCAGAAATCTTCTTCTCTGATATTCTATTAGCTATAGAAGTAACTGGCACACTACTTTTATATTTAATAAAGTAAGTTGTTTGTGCTTTTAAAGAAATTGAAAAAAGTATAATTGTGATAAGCAGAAATACCGGCTTAAACTTCATACATCTCCTTTTTGAAGTTAGTATTAATTTTTGTCGGATAATTTCCAGAGAA
>JAVEUY010000353.1:0-3494 GCA_034005315.1 Ignavibacteriaceae bacterium
GTTCTCTTAATACCTGAAC
The DNA here is from genome assembly GCA_034005315.1 of Ignavibacteriaceae bacterium. GTDB lineage: Bacteria > Bacteroidota > Ignavibacteria > Ignavibacteriales > Ignavibacteriaceae > IGN3. The sequence continues at coordinate 20 of JAVEUY010000353.1, forward strand.
CTTAAATTCTGCTGTGAACTTTCTTTTTTCGTTCTTCATAGTTACTCCTGAAGTTTTTTATATATAATTTATTCTTTCAAGTGTAACTTTCCAACTTAAGCATTATATGATAATCCAATGCTACCGGAGGTTCGGTACGAGATGCCAAACCAACCCTTTTGCAGCAATAATGTTTAAACCCGCTTTACAAATTTTATCCATAAACATTGCCTCTTCCGTACCCATAATTCCAGGCACACGACCAAAATCCCATTCGTTAAATGCAAAGGAATAAAAATTATTGTATTTGTCTGCTAATTTTTCCATCCGTCGCCGCTAATGTCAACAACTCCAAAATAATTTTTTACTGCACCTGTTGTACCTGCAGAGAAAAATACGTTATCGAAGAAGGGTCATTTTCTTTACCTGAACAAATACATCACTCTCAATTCTATATATATATATCCCACTTGCTAAATTAGCTGCATTTCCGCCGGAGACGGATTCGTCTATAGCAGAAAACGTTACTTTATGGTAGCCTGCTTCATAGGTTCCTTCTGCGATTGTTTTAACAAGCTGTCCGAGCATATTATATACATTTATCTTTAACTTGGTTTCCTTTGGAAGAGAAAACATTATAGTTGTGTTTGGGTTAAAAGGATTGGGATAATTTTGTTCCAGTGTATATTTCATCGGAATTAAGTCTTCAGTTACATTTAGTTTTTTTATTGCTGCATCACTTATAACTACGTCTTCACCTGATTTCAAGTTAACGTTTACTTTGCTCCCGGTCTCATCAATCAAATTTAAATCAATTCCTTCCACTCTTATTGTCAGTGGATATGTTACTCCGCTCATCTCTATATTCTTCACTGAATTTTTAAGATTCTCTACTAGTCTTCCACTCGAAAATCTGATATCGAACATTTCCTGAGGCGGTACAGGCGGCAGCTCATATTGGTCAATGTCAATGTATGCACTACCATCAGCCAAGTCCCCTTTTAATGCATAAAGCGTATAGTCTATTCCTGCTGCATCTGTAAATAATATTTTTCCCAAGCCTGCCTGTTCGCCAGGAAGTCTTTCCAGAAAAGATTTTGCTGTCTCACTTCTTTCTAATGTTTCAGGCATTATTATATTCCCTGCCCCGGTCAGTTTTATCAAGTATCCATAACCAGGGTCTATTGTCATTGTCGGCTGCCATCCATCTGAATATTTAAAGATTAGCCCACTTTTCATTCCCGGGGGGATAGTCGTTACATTAGCAGCTACTACACTCAATTCATATCCACCAATAAAGTTCCAGCCAGCTACTGCACCAATTGGATTGTGAGGGACTATTTTAATTCCATCTGCTGTCCATTCATCGCCAGTATTATAAATTCTGTCTTCGGAGTGTTTCATCCAGTAACCAGTTCCGGGTGTTGTAGTTGTAACAGACTGATATCCATTTGAAAACCCGAACACATTTATATCCATATCTCTGTATGCCCACCAGTTATTTACACCCATTCCTTCGGGATTTATCCCTGGTACTGACACCAGATTAAAACCTTTTTTTATATTTACTGATAACTGAAATGTTCCATTACCGGATATAAATTGATAAGCACCTAAATCAGGAGAATAACCCCTTGGCTTACCTTCTATATCAGTCCACGGTAAACCCTTGCTCTCTATAAAAGTCTTTAAGTTTTCACCTGCATTCCTTGCCGGGGAAGTTTCACCTATTACATATCCATATCTTCCCCTGACATTATTGACAAATTGAGGATTTGTATTTATTCCTGTTCCACCAAATCTGTTTACCCAATCATTCCATCCCGACGGAGTGCCAACCGGTGAGCCACCCGTCCCTCTCCAGCGATTACCTGCAAATGATACATTACTATAATCCCGCCACATTAAATTGTGACCACTGTAATCAGCATCATTATACCACGAACTATTGTATCCTCCCTGCCAGGTCGGTCTGCCTACTCCTCCATAATTTGACGGGTTCTGTCCGTTGGTTCCATATTGAACTATTATGTTGTTCTTTACCCAAGCCGGTCTTTCGTGATATATTGGATATGAACCTCCATTGGCTGTTACTATTGTGTTGTTATATACAAATGTAGGCGGCTCAACACTGTTTACATAACCATACCATCTAAGGTATAACTCTGGTACATTTGGGTTACCTCCTGAGGCTAAATGACCTCCGCCATATATGTAATTGTTATAGATTATACTACTGTCTATATAACCTGGTCTTGACTGAACTCCTAGTATCATCGCGTGTCCATATACTCCTGAATCTATTACACATACATTGTTCCATATATTTATATTCCTTACTACGTGGGTCTGAATACAATCTATATGCATATGATTTGGCGGCTGATTATCTGACTGACGATTCTGCTGATGAATATAGTTATTATGTATATTTAACCGTGCAACCATTTGAGCGAAAATTACATCATCCTCGGTTGTCGATTCATCAGGATGTGACTCCAGATAACAGTTCTTGATTTCTATGTCTTTTGCACATACTCCGTTTTCTTCTAAATAATAATCATCATTACCTATAAGCATTATGCTTCTTCCAAGAGCTTCTGTTACTTTACAACCATCAATTACGATATTCTTAACACTACAGTGCATATAAACACCGTGTAATTTCGTTCTGCGGATTTCAAGTCCCTTAACATAAAGCCAGCTTCCTACCTGAGAGCTGCCGCAGCCTTGTTCTATATACACACCATAACTTCTTGTAAAACCGCCATCTATTATTACTCTTCCGTTATGTCCGGCATCAACACCATTCTGAACTGTTACATAATTATTTAATGAGCCGTGTGTCTGAAGATTTAATTGCTCACTATATATTGTAGAATCCGTGCCGCCTGAAATATAAATTACATCTCCGGGCTGAATCTGATTCCATTTAATTGCCGAAAATGTTTTCCACGCATTTGCCCAGCTTGTTCCATTGTTTTGACCCGAGGCGTTTTTATCTACATAATAATTTGCAGCACTTACACAAATAGTAACAAGTTGAATTATAACAAATATATTAACTGACCGTAAAAAAGATCTCATTTATCACCTGAAATTTATTACTTCATTAAAAAACGTAATTAGATAATAATTTGGTTTGAACCGTATATGCTGCTTTTTGAAAAACTTATATTTCACAATAGGCAATATTTCTCAGATATAAAATAACAATTTTTTTTGCAGTTCTGAAAACCCCCAAATTTGTGTCTTAAAAATAAAAAGAGGGCAATTTAAGATTGTAAAAAATGAACTTAGCGAACAGGAAATAATTTTTCAGCAGCAAAAGTTCTTAAAAACATTCAATTACGATAAAAATAATATTACGTCATTAAACGGATTTTACTTAAAACTGCTGAGATGATTTCTTTAATATTTAGAGAAGAATAGTAAAGGAAATGATAAAAATTATTAGTGAGGGAAACTAATATTAAAAAAAATATTTTATTACTCC
>JAVEUY010000354.1:0-3493 GCA_034005315.1 Ignavibacteriaceae bacterium
AAATTTTATAATTGTAAGATGAAATATTTCCGGCGTGAAAAACCTGATGATGCAATCAAAGCTTTAATCGAACAGCTAAAGAAGGGTTATCCCTGCATTTTAAGTGTTGATAACTGGGAACACTGGTTTACAGTTGTAAATTATCAGCAAAGAAAATTTATTGTTACCGATAGCTCGCTTGATAAAGTTGTTACTATCTATACGCCAAATCAGCTTCTTAAGAGATGGAAGTATTATAATGAAGATGATGATGAAATAAGTTATGATGGTTATGCAATCATTCCGCAATATAAAGTTACAACAAAAGCTGAGTTTACTCTGGAGAAGGCAAGATTTGTAATGGATTCCAGAAATCAAAAGCTTGCAAAAAAATGGGATACATATTTTAATGATTTGATTGTTATATGTCATCCACGACATGCAAATGCAACTCATTTAATTTCGTTCAGAGATTTTTTAAGACGTTATGAAAAAATTCTTATTAAACAGGTCGCAAACTGGCATGGTTCTCCAACTCTTCGTGAGTTAAAAAAGATACTTAGTAATTTTCAGTTTATGGCTGAAGTTTATGATCTTGTAATTCATGCAGATGAACAGAAAAAATCTTTAATTGATCTTGCATCAATTTTAATGATGTATTCCTGCGGTAAATATGGAATGGATGAGATATATTAACTAAGTTTGTTTTTAACATATAGCCGCTAAAATTTTTTAAGACTTTGATTATGTTTTGTAAATTTGCGGCAAAACTATTTCAGGAATTATTATGAAACGTAATCCAATAATATTAAAAAAAGAAACTACTGCTCTTTTAATAATTGATTTACAGGAGCGCATATTGCCTGTTATCAGAAACATTGAATCTGTTATTGAAAATACTTTAAAACTGATAAGAGGATTTAAGGCAATGCAGCTTCCAATTTACTTTACTGAGCAATATCCAAAAGGATTAGGACCAACTTCCTCAAAAATTCTTGATGAACTAACAGGCTATACTGCATATCAGAAAATGACTTTTAGCTGTTCGGGGGCAGAAAATCTTTTTGAAGAATTCCATAAAAAGAAATTAACACAAATTGTAGTTTGCGGAGTCGAATCCCATGTTTGTGTTCAGCAGACTGTTTTGGATTTGATTGCTAATGATTTTCAGGTTGATCTTGCAGCAGATGCAGCTTCTTCGCGCAAAGAAACTGATTATAAAATTGCGTTGGACAGAATGCGAACACTTGGTGCTGAAATTACAACCACAGAATCAATTTTATTTGAACTTCTTGAAGTCTGCGGAACTACAGTATTTAAAGAAGTTTCTAAAATTGTTAAGTAATCAGAGCTGATTTATTTATCAGAATATTTTAATTAAAAATAATCTTAAAGGACTAATATGGCAGATCATTTAATCGCACACTGCGAAATACCAACAACAGATTTAAATAAATCTAAGGAATTTTATCACAAAGTCCTTGGCTGGGACTTCAAACCTTTTGGTCATGATTATTTACTTTTTAATAATCATAAAGGAACAATGGTAGGATTAAGAAAAGTTGATGAAGTTATTCAGGGAAATTCTACAGTCTTTCATGTTAACATTCCTGATATCGAATCAATTCTTAAAAAGGCAAAAGAAAACGACGGTGCTGTTAAACGCACCAGAACAGTAATCCCTGCTATGGGATGGTATGCTTTGTTTAATGATCCTGACGGAAATACTATCGGTCTGTATCAGAAAAGCTAAAGAAAAGTTAAATGCTAAAATGGAGTAATGGAATATCGGAAAAGTAAAATCTGATATTCCATTATTTAAATCACCCAGCACTCCAACACTTCTATTCGCTTTTTATAATCTTATAACTGTGTGTAATCTCAACAGATTTTTGAAGCATTGCGGTTACACTGCAATAAGTATTTTGTGATAATTCTATTGCACGCTCAACATCTTTTTCAGCTATATCTATACCATAAAATAAAAATTCGATGTGTATTTTAGTATAAACCTGCGGATGAGTTTCCTGCTGTTCTGCTGTAATATTAATTTCAAGATTATCAAGCTTTACTCTCTTCTTTTGTAAGATAGCAACTACATCACTGCCGGTACATCCGGCAAGACTTAATAAAATTAATTCTTTAGGTCGAATGCCGGCATTGCTGCCAAAAAAATTTTCCGGTCCATCCATTGTTATCCAATGATTTGAATCGGTTTTACCAACAAATGTAATACCTTGTAATTGTTTTACGAACGCCTTTTTAATAACCATTTTTCTCTTTCGACAAATATTAATAATTCTTTATCCGTAAGATGATCAGTACCGGGATTGGTTACAAAGAATTAATGAATATTCAGAATATCCTGAAGAATCGGTTTTAATCCTCTAAAGAACAATTCAACAGCAATAACCATAACAATAAGCCCCATAATTCTTGTTAAAACTTTATTTCCGGTTTCACCAAGAAATCCCAGTATTTTTCGTGAACTTAAAAGTATAAAATGAGTTAATCCCATCACTAAAAGAATTGATACAATCAGTAATGATTTATGAGTAAAATCCGGAGCATCATTCATTAATACGATAGAAATTGTGATAACTCCGGGCCCTGTTATCATTGGAACACCAAGCGGAGCGATTGCAAAATTTTTAACAGCCTCTTCGTTTTTTTCTTCATCAGAAGTTATGCGTGTTAATTTTCCTCTTAACATATCATAACCGGAATAGAAAAAAAGTATTCCGCCGACAATTCTTAATCCATTAACAGAAATATTAAAAATATCGAAAATCAGATTGCCGCCGAATGTAAAAAGCAAAAGGACAATCAATGCAGTTGATGTAGCTTTAAGCGCAATTGCAGCAGCTTGTTTAGATGTCATACCATCAGTAAGCGTTGTATAAACGGGGATAACACCTAAAGGGTTTATCATTGTAAATAAAGAAGTGAAAGCAAGTAATGAAAATTGAAAAATTGAATCCATATATTTTAATCCGTTATAATTTTATTTGTTATTATTATCCTTGTGCTATTGATTTGATTAACTCCCATGCATTTTCAATATGTCTATGCTCTTGTCTTATACTTCCGATAGTTAATCGTATTGTAAATTTTCCATTAAGTTTTGTGTGTGATAAAAATATTTTTCCGGTTGAATTTATTTTTTCTAAAAGGTTTTCGTTCATCTTATTTAACTCTTCTTCAGATTTATTACCGGGATTATATCTGAAACAAACAGTTGAAAACGGAACCGGAGCGATTAATTCAAAATCTTTTGTTTCACTTATTTTATTTGAAAGCTCTTTAGCCCATCTTATATGATTATTTAATCTGTTTGCAATACCATCAACACCAAAATACCGGACAATAAACCTAAGCTTTAATGATCTGAATCTTCTGCCAAGCTGAAATCCGTAATCCATTAAATTATCTACTTCACTATCCTGACCTGTTTTTAAATAGGCTGGTACAAGACTGAAAGCTCTATTTAATATCTCTTTTTGTCTTGTGAACA
>JAVEUY010000355.1:0-3480 GCA_034005315.1 Ignavibacteriaceae bacterium
TATCATTTCCGAACTTTCAGGGGCATCAATATCACCCAGGTTAAGCTGTTTGAATTCTTCTATCGTGTATCCGTGCATTTTAGCTGCATTCTGGTTAGCATAAAGACATTTACCTTCAAAGTTATATACACTGATTGCGTTAGGTGCAATATCAAGCATATGTGCCATCATTCTGATAGCTTCTTCATTATTCTTTTGTTCGGTAATATCCTGAACAGCACCATAAACTCCCTTTAGAGTATTTGTTTTTTCATCCCAGAAAGGCTGTGCATAAGTTCTAACCCATACAACAGAGCCATCTTTATGATATGTTCTAACTTCACGATCAACTTTTAGATTTTGTTTAAGCCGTTCAATATCAAGATCATCTTTTTTCAGTTCATCAGGGTGTAATGTTGATCTCCATCCGCCGGCGTTTTTATATTCTTCAACTGTATAGCCGCTTATTTTTTCAAATGAGCCTGCAACCCATTCTATTTCATGATTTCCATCTTCATTAACAATTGTCGAAAACAGGTAATCGCTGGTAAGGTTTGATATTATTCTATATCGTTCTTCAGAAAGTTTTAGCTTTTGTTCAAAAAACTTTTCGTTATTAATATCAATCAGCACTCCCAGAAAGCCCGTAATTTTTCCGTTATCATAAATAGCTTTCCCGGAACTTCGTACCCAATGAATGGCACCTGATTTATCAATTAAACGGTAATCGGTTGGTTCAAATGTATTGGTAATAATTTTTCTCAACTGCTTGGGCATCAGTTTCTTATCTTCAGGATAGATTAAATCAATTAATTTTTGTCCGATTAATTCATTTGGTTCATATCCAAGAATATTTTTTACTACCGAGCTTATGTATGAAAAGTTTCCTTTTCTGTCTATCAGATAAAGAGCATCATTTACATTTTCTGCAAGCGTTCTGTATTTCTCTTCACTTTGTTGTAACAGCTTTTCAGATTTCTTCTTCTCAGTGATATCAGAGGCAACAGCAATAATAACTTTTTTATTAAAGTATGTACCGGGATAAAGCCGGACATCTTTTAAAAATTCCTCGCCGTTTTTTCTTTTACCCCAAAATTCAAATTGTTGTTTCTTACCGGCTAAGGCTTTATTAACTGAATTTATAACTGACTCCATATCATTACGATTTGGTGCACTGACAAATTCAGGAGTTTTACCAATCAGAGTTTGTTTATCATATCCATACATCTCAGTAGCACCTTTATTAACATCAAGGAACACACCATCTTCATCCTGTATGTATATTGATTCAGTAATACTGTCCAGAATACTTTTATAGCTTAACTCGCTTAATTTTAGTTTTTCATCGGATATATATTTATGAGTTATATCATGAGCAACGCCACGCAGACCAACTACTTTTCCTTCTTTAAAAATCGGACGTTCATACACTTCCAGTTTAACTATCTTGTTATCAGCGTGTTTAATTTCTACATAGATTGGTGATGTATCGATTTTACCGGACAAGTGTTTATGTGTTCTTGACTTTGCAGCCAGATTTATTTTCGATTCAGTTGCAAACCAGCTTCTTTGATTCAGCCAATCAGATACTTTATAGCCTGTAATGTTTTCTACTGATGGTGAAATGTATTCAATATATCCATCCTTATCCTGAACATAATAGAATAAATGCGGAGTACCTTCAAGAAGAAGCTGCATCCTATCACGGTTTTTTTGAGCTTCATCTTCAATTGCCTTCTTTTCAGTAATGTCTATTACAGAAGACTGAAATCCAATTTTCTTTCCATCAGAGGCATGTATAAGAGTTGCCATTCCATAAGCAAAAAAAGTAGAGCCATCTTTTTTAAGAGAAGAAAACTCACCATCCCATCTTCCGTTTTTATTTAATTTTTTAATTATATCATTTGCGGTTTTTTTATTCTTAAAAAACTTTGATATGTGTTTGCCGTTGATTTCAGATTTAGACTTATAGCCCCATAGATTAAGAAACGCCTGATTAATATTTGTAATCTGTCCTTTTAAATCAAAAATACTATTAGCTGAAATAGCAGATTCAAAAACTGTGTTTTTTAACAAAAGCAATGCTTCGGTATTTTTTCTTTCAGTTATATTAGTAATAAATCCTTCTAGAAATAAAACTTTACCTTCTGCAGAATAAATTCCTTTTCCACGCTCCCAAACCCATCTGGTTTCTTTCTTCTTGTTTATAATCGGGTATTCAAATTCAAAATATTTTTTTTCTTTCAATACCTTTTGCCACTTATCACGAACTACTTTTCTATAGTCAGGATGTATTATATCGTAAAAAGCTAATTTCTTATTGTCTATAAATTCAGCCGGTTTATAACCAGTAATATTTATACAGCCATCGGTGATAAATTTCATTGTCCGGTATTTATCATTAGCACATCTGTAAACAGTTCCGGGTATCTCGTAAATTAAGTCTGAAGATTTTTTTGAATCAATACTGTTTTCTTCCGTAGTGGTTAAGATTAACGCAGCATAATCAGCTTTACCCGAATCATTTTTAATTGCAGTTATCGAACAATTAACAGATTGAAATTTGTTTTTGGATAAAATGATTTTACAATCTTTAAATTTTAATTCCTTTGACTTTTTCCTGGAAGAAGAAACAGCTTTTAAAATATTTGCTACATCTAGTTTTTTTGAATTAGCAGATAGTATCAAATACCTGTTTATGTTTTTATTGATTAGAAATGATTTCTTTCTACCGAAAATATTTTCTGCCGTATTATTAACAGAAGTGATGGAGCCTTTTACATCAATTATTACAATTGCATCATTAAGCTGATTAAAAAGCGTTTCATTTGATAGAAATGAAAAACGATTCTCTTTTGAATTGACCGGTTTTTTGTAACTCTTCCTGCCGGAACTAGTTTTTCCTGATTTAGTCCTCATATTTTCTTTTTTTGCTTATAAACTCAATATTTTTTTTGCAATAAATAATAACGATTAATAGCAAATTTTGTGCAAATTATTATTATTAAATTATATATAAATATCGTGATTGACAGATTAATTTTAAAGATGAATTTAAAAGAAATTTGAAATAAATAATCTCTCTTAACCGGCAGGAAGTAATAATAACACAGTAAAATAACAAGTTAGTAAAATATTACGTTTAACATTTCCGAAAATCCGACATGATTATAAAAGTAATGTATCTGAAAATAATTTATTCAGGTTCACTACTCTCAATCCTGGTTACTAAAACTTTATCAACTCTTTTTCCGTCCATATCGACTATCTCAAACATATAATCTTTAAATTCAAATTTATCACCGGCTTTTGGGATACGGTTTAATTTATACATCATAAAACCGCCAAGTGTGGAGTAATTTTCTTCATCTTCAAAAACAATATTAATATGTTCTTTAAGCTCATCAATTAAAATACTTCCCTCAATCAATAAAGAACCATCATCGCGTTTAACAATTGCAATTTCTTCTAATTCGTGTTTATCAGTCAGATCACCAAAAA
>JAVEUY010000356.1:0-3468 GCA_034005315.1 Ignavibacteriaceae bacterium
TTCATTTAACACAAAACTAGCGCCGGATTTTAAAGTATGGTAATGATCTAATATTTCGGTCTGATAAATTAAGTTAAGATATAATGTTTTTTCTTTTCCTTGATAATTCCTATTTCCAAAGTTTGCACTGCTGTTAAATCTGATAAAAGACCATTGCAAACCAATCGAATTGGAATGATCGCTTTCAAATATATAACCCATTTTACCGAATAAGTATAATTGATCTGAATCGGTGGAAAAGTTATAACTATTATTGTTATAAGTTCCTCCAATTTTTTTATCCTTAACTACCTGGACTCCAAGCTGAGTTTCAAATCCGTTTTCTGATTGATATTTAATTCTCTGTAAATAATTAAGTACAGAAAACTTGGGCATATCAATAAAGTTATCGGAATTCATATCAAATTTATTTTGACGAGAACTTGCATGAAGCAAAGCAACAGAAGAAATATTCTCATTTAATCTGAATCGATAATTCATATTTCCTTCTATTCTTTGATCGCTGTCTCCATAAAAATTAAGATGAAGCGGAGTATCTTCTGCAAAAGGTTCTTTTAGATCGATATCGATCATACCGGTAACGGATTCAAATCCGTTAACAACAGAACCAATTCCTTTTGAAACATTAATTGCATCAATCCATGGACCTGGGATGTAGTTTAGTCCTTGTGATGCTGTTAAGCCTCTTAAATAAGGAAGACTTTCGGTTGTTGTCTGTGTATAAATTCCAGATAGACCGAGCATTTCAATTTGTCTTGATCCGGTGATTGCATCTGTAAAAGTTGCATCTACGGAAGCATTGGTTTCAAAGCTTTCTGCTAAAGTACAGCAAGCAGCTTTCTTCAGTTCTTTGGAAGTAATTATTGATTTGTTTTCAATACTGCTGAAATCAGCTATTGTAGAAGCAGTTTCACCAACTACATAAACTTCTTCCGTTTGAAACTCTTCTAAAGTTAGATTTACAATTATATTATTTTGAGATCCAACAGAAATGGTATCGGAATTATAACCAATAAATGATACAATTAGTTTATCGGTTTCATCAACTCTTTTTATTCTGAAACTTCCGTTATCATCTGAAGTTGTACCGATAGTAGTTCCCAACCAGTGAATATTTGCACCAACAAGAGGAATCTCATTTCCATTATTTAGTTCGTTAATTTTTCCGTTTAGAAAGTCTTGTGCAGAAATTCCCACAGAAAAAATTATGAGCAATAAGAATATTTTTAATTTCACTTTAATTCTCCAAATCGATTAATGAGTTTTTACACCGTCTCTGTAAAGACAGCATCCGGGTAAATTTTTATATGCATCGTTTGGAGCTTTATGATTTTCTGTATCATGTCCTACGGCAGCAATTCTTTTTTGTAAAGAATCTGCCGTAACAGCCGGATAAAGAAAAGCAGTTTTTAATACTTTGGAATGTTTATCCCACTTAACATATCTTACTTCGTCAATTTTTAAAGCGGTTTCAATTCTTGATTTGCACATATTGCAAATCCCTTCAACGGTAAATTCGGCTTGAACTACTTTGTTGTCTTGTGCAAAAACAACAGAAAATAAAGTTATAAAAATGAATGCAATTATAGCTTTCATAATAAAATCTCCTTAAGAAATTTTTAATAAAAATTAAGTAATTGAATAAGTATAAAAGGAGATTAATTCTAAATCAGCCAGCTGCAGTTTTTGATAGAAATATCTAACGGGGGAATTTTGATTGCATTAACAGCTAAGGTGTTAAAAGAAGTTTTGTCTGAAGTTGAAAAATCGGGGTAATCAATATCTTTTTGATTGATTACGTTTTTATCTAATGAGATAAATTTAGATTCTTTTTGTGCATCTTCAATTTGAATCTTCACATCTTCATTCTGGCAGCATTCGCTTTCTTCCTCACTTTCACAACAATTGGCTGGTTCAGAAGGGAGGATTATGTTTACATCTACCGAAACTAAATAATCACCGCAAAAGTGGGAAGAAATGTGAACTCCCACAACGGAAAAGATGTAAACTGCTAAAAATGATATCTGTAAAAATTTTCTCATATAGAAATGTAAAAAAAACAAACAAAAGCAAAAGGGATTTAATAGTCCGTATATTCGTTTATTTTGGTTCCCATTCATGTCCATCACAAGGAATTGTTTCTCTGGTTGGATGAACATCAAGTTTTGTACATAATACAGCGGTGACTTCAAAATACTTGCATGAAGAACAAAGTGTGTCCAAAATTATTTCTTGATTCTGCTCAATAAATCTTTGATACTGAATAATAGCAGGATGAATTATTACGCCGTAAACTGCCATTGTAATTAACAGCCACCAATATTGAAATTCCAAATAATTTACTCCAATCCATAAAATTGGAATTAAAATTGCTGTTCTTATTATTCCCCAAAAAATTATTGAGCCCATTAACACTTATTAAGTTTAATTTTATTTTGTATCTTTACTGAATATTAATAACCATTTTTATAACATTATTTAAACTACAGTGGCAGATCAACAACAACAACCGAAAAAGAAAGATAATTCTTCTTATCATAAAAAAAATTACAGAAGAAGATATTATAGAAAACCAAAACCTCAGACAGAAAATTCGCCTGAGGAAAAAAATATCAACAATAAAATAAAAACTATTTTCAGAAAAGTAACGGTTTTAGTTCCGCTTTATAATGAAGATGAATCTTTGCATCCTTTATATAAATCAATTAAAGAAACTCTCAATAAAATTGAAACAGAACAGGAAATACTTTTTATTGATGACGGAAGCACCGATAAATCCCTTAACATATTAAGAGAACTTGCCGGTAAAGACAATAGAGTTAAATATATAAGTTTTAGAAAAAATAACGGCAAAAGTGCTGCTCTAAATGTTGGATTTGCTGCAGCAACAGGAAATGCCGTAATTACAATGGATGCCGATTTACAAGATGACCCCGCAGAAATTCCGAATCTGATTGCTAAATTAGAAGAGGGGCATGATTTAGTTTCCGGCTGGAAAAAGAAAAGATTTGATCCTTTTATTAAAAGACAATCTTCAAAGTTTTTTAATTATGTTACTAGAGTTTTAACTGGAATTAAAATTCATGATTTTAATTGCGGATTAAAAGCTTATAAAAAAGATGTTGTGAAAAATGTTGATATTTATGGCGAGCTGCACAGATATATTCCCGTGCTTGCAAGTCATCAAGGATTTAGGGTTACCGAACTTCCCGTAAAACATCATCCGCGTAGATACGGAAAAACGAAGTTTGGAATTTCGAGATTCTTTAAAGGATTTGTCGATTTAATTACAGTCCTTTTTAATACAAGATATATTACCAGACCAATGCACTTATTCGGATTTTTAGGTGCCGCCTCTTTCTTTGTTGGATTTATTGTAAATGCTTATCTAACTTATGAAAAACTATTTCTTGATAAAGCAATAGGAAACAGACCAATGCTTTTCCTCGGAATGCTTTTAATAATTGT
>JAVEUY010000357.1:0-3458 GCA_034005315.1 Ignavibacteriaceae bacterium
TCATTTTGATTATTATAAAAATTATTTGGCTTTCAAAACCATTAGTGTAATATCATCTGATTGAGTTGTTCCCTTTGCAAATTTTTGAACTTCATCTTTTATCTCATTCAGTATTCCATTGGCAGAGTAACCCGCTGATTTAATACAAATAGATTCAAGCAAAGAATCAGAAAACTCTTCTCCCTTTTTATTCATAGCTTCAGAAATTCCATCTGTAAACATTATAAGAACATCATCCTTTTGCAATTGAATTAATTCTGAGCTATACGGCATTACCGTTTTCATCACTCCAAGTATCATTCCTCCAACTTCCAGCTTAATAATTGAACCATTTCTGATAAGCAAAGGAGGATTATGACCAGCGTTTACATAGTGTAAGGTACGTTTTTCATCATTTAGCATCCCCCAGAAAAAGGTAATAAATCTTCCATCAGCAGTATTTTCAGATATAAGATTATTCAACAAACCGGTAGCATCGGTAAGCGGAACATTTTGTCTGCATATAACTTGTAAAAATGCCTGAAGGTTTGCCATCAATAAAGAAGCAGGAACACCTTTGCCGGAAACATCAGCAATTGCAAGACAATAATTTTCATTATCAAGTTTTATTATATCGTAATAGTCACCACCGACCTGTTGAGAAGTAATACTCATAGCTGCAATCTCAAAATTCTTATGAACCGGAATAATTTGCGGGAATAAGTTTTTTTGAATTTCTCTTGCAAGTTCCAGTTCTTCTTCCAGCTTTTGTTTTTCTATTGCTTCTCTAAATAGTCTTCTGTTTTCAAGTGATATAATTGCAAGACTGCCAATTGAAAAAATAAATTCAATATCCGAATCAGTGTATTCTTCATTGTTAAATCTCTTACCAAGTATTATCAGCCCTTTTGTTTTTCCCTGAAGCTGCATAGGAATAATTACTTCAATACCCAATGAATAAATATCTGGATAAAGTAAAGCTACCTGAGTTTTATTAAGTGAAGACTCAATTTTATAATAATCATATTTACGAAGATGACCTAACAATTCTTCAACCGGAATTTTTGGTTCAATTACTTCAATATCATCACCATCAAATCTTAACAAAGCATATTTCTGAACCATAAACTGACCAATCAAAGAAAACATAAGTAATCTTGTAACTTTAGTTGACTCGGAAAACAACCCAAATTCCTTACTTAATTCAAAAAGCGAGCTTAGTCTTTGAATCCTTGAATCAAGTTCACGGTTTACAATTTTTAACTCTTCAACAATCAAAGAATTTTGTATTGCAGATGAGGCAATATTCAGGATAGTTTTTAAAAAGTCCAGATCATCTTTACTATAGGGCTGTTTATTTAATTTTTCACCAAGTGATACAATTCCAAGACATTCATTTGATGAACTGATTTTTTCAGCAGCGATCAGATTATTTGAGCTAAAATATTCATTAAGCTCTTCATTGATGATACAATTATCATCTGCAATAATTTCAGGAAATTCTGTTATTCCTTTTTCAGTAATTCCTTTTTGCGCTTTTAATATAAGCTTATCGTTTAGCTTTAATGCAACAATACCTTTGGTTGCCAAAAACTTTCCAAGACAGGTTAATAAGACATTATTTAAAATAAAACTGAGATCAAGACTGGAGTTTATAACTCTGCTGAACTCAACGAGTGCTGTAAGATTTCTTTTAACCTTTAAACTTTCATTATCTGACATTGCTTTTGTCCGCTTTTATATTTTTAGAAAGCAATACCTCGTTGTATTTACCGGGAACAGAGCGATATTCAACATTATCCATAAGAGTTTTCATCAGATACATACCAAGTCCGCCAACCTTTTTTTGTCTGTAATATTTTTGCAGATCAGGTTCAGGTATTTTATCAGGTGAAAACGAATTGCCATAATCTGTAATAGTAACAACAAACTTTTTACCTGAAAGTTTTAATTTAATAATTATTTCTCCATCAGGTACGGAATGATATGCATGTTTAATGATATTAGTACAGGCTTCATCAACTGCAAGAATAATATTTTCAACTATATCATGTTCTATGTTTGCTTCAGCGGCATGCGAGCTTACAAAATCTCTTATAACCGATAAGTTTTCTGTTTTACTTTTAACTTTTAATTTACTTGTTTTCACGATATTATTTTTCTGAGAATTTCTTAACTGCTTCTTCTTCTGAATTAAATATTTCATACAGCAAAGGGAACCCCAGCAAGTCGAAAATATTGTAAACCTTATCACTCATACCCGATAATTTAATATCACCTTTATTCTGCCTTATCTCTTCTACATAAGCCATAAAAACTCCAAGTCCGGCACTGCTTATGTATGCAAGCTCCTTAAAATCAACAACAATCTGAAATCTGTTCTTGTTAATCAGGTCAACAAAATTATTTTCGAGCACTGGTGCGGTATGTGCATCAAGATAACCCCTAAGATTTATAATACTAATATCACCTTGTTCTTTAATCGAGGTGTTAAAATCTGCCATTTTTAAACTCCGTTTGAATTATTTTTTTTATTCCACTTTAATATAATTAAAGTTATGTCATCATATTGATGATGACTCCTGGAAAATAATGATACTTCTTTTATCACTTCGTCAGCTATTTCATTAACACTTTTATCAGAATGTTCGATAAGAATATTTGAAAAGTGCTCTTCGCCAAAATCCTCAAGCTTATCATTCTTAGACTCAGTTATCCCATCAGTGTAAAATGCAAGAGTATCATCATCTTTAAGATTAATTGTTATCTCTTCAAGATGATTGTTAAAATCAAAACTATTTGTAAGACCTAATCCAATACCAGATGTTTTGAAAGTCTGGATTTTGCTATTTCTTATCAGTATTGCTGGGCAGTGACCGGCGCGGGCAAATGTTAACTCCTCTTTTTCTGAATCAATAATCCCATACAATGCACTTACAAAATCTTTTTTCGTCAATCTTTGAAGTAATATTTCGTTAACTTTTTCTAAAATCTGCTTTGGTGTATCGATCATTTTGCTCAATGAATTAAAAATTCCTTTTATCTCTGCCATAATAAAAGCTGCAGAAATTCCCTTACCTGAAACATCAGCAATAACAAATCCGAGTTTATTACTATCTATTTCAAAAAAATCATAGTAATCACCGCCAACTTCAAAAGCTGGAGTAAAAAAAGTAGAGATTGAAAGATTTTTAACTACCGGATTTTTTACAGGTAATATTCTTTTTTGAATATCACGGGCTACATCAAGTTCTTTTTCAAGTCTTTGCTTTTCAATTGATTGTTCAAGAAGCAATGAATTTTCAATGGCTATGGAAGCGTAATCTGCAAAAGTATTTATTGCTGTTTTATCTTCTTCAAAAAATATCAGATCATTTTTGCGGGCTGTAATTAAGTATCTTTTTTGATTGTCTATGCTTTTTAAAGGCGTAATTGCAATACTGCCGAACTTTTCTGATAATCTTGCTCTATCTTCATAT
>JAVEUY010000358.1:0-3458 GCA_034005315.1 Ignavibacteriaceae bacterium
ATGATAATGAAATAGGAAATAATATACTGATTGATCATTGTAATTTATATAATATCACCCCTTACAGAACTTTTACGAAAATAAAGTTTTATGGTACAGCAGAATTTTAAAACAGTATTTTTGTTAATGTTGCAGAAAGAGGATTTAATATATGGCCAGTAAGTATTGACTATTGTTATTTGTCTGGAATTGCTCAGTATTCTGAAACAATTCCATCAGGGACAAGATCCAATATTTTTGATGCGAGTCCAGCTCCCGCGTTTGTGAATCCATCTAATCTTGATTTTACACTCATGAATCCAGAATCTTTTATTTGTGGGGATGGTTTTGTTGCAGGTTATAATGAGGGAGGAGTATTATCAGCAGTCCCTAATATTCTTTATGATGATATGAAGTTATATCTTGATTTAAGTAGTCAAGGTTTAACATCAAGAGTTGAATGCATGCTTAAGATATATACTATTGATGGTAGAGTATTAAAAAGCGAAAAACTGGAACAAGGTCAGTTAGTTGCCTTGAATCCAGGTATATATATAATTTATTTATCAGCAAATGAAAAATCGTTTGTAAGCAAAATAAACATATAAAGGTTAAATAGTCTATTTTTTTTATTAAGATTATAATTCAAGAAACATTTTAAAAGTTTAAATATATGAAAACAAATTTAATTCATTGTCTATTTAAGACAATTATCTTTTCATCTTTTTGGGGATTAATATTTGGCGTTGTGTCCTTGAAAGCCAATCCCGTTGTAAAACAATATAATATATCTGATCTGACTACATTACAAACTGACTTAAATGCAGGAAATGCAGATATTTATGAATTAACTGAATCGGGAGATTATATAATAACATCCACACAACATACATTTGCAACCCTTGGTAAGAGTGTTACAATTCGTGCTGCAAGCGGTTTAATCAATAGACCGGTATTTAAATACGATGCTGCCTCTACCGGCACAGGCACAAGATTTTTTTATACTAACACACCAGATATATCAATTACCTTTGAAGGGATTGAATTTGATGGGTATAATGCAGGGGCCTCGATTCAACCTATTTTTCTAACCGCGGAAACAGGGTCGTCAAATTTGCAAATCACTATTAATAATTGTTATTTTCAACGTTTTGCAAATACTCTTTCGGGTTATAACAGTATTATAGTGATGAGAGGGTCTATGACTTCTTTAGAGATACAAGATTCACATGTAAATAATTCTATAGGAAAATTGTTTTATTTTAATTCAACAACTGAGTCAGATGCTCCGTCTGTAGGAAATTTAATCCTTAAGAATAACATCTTTAGTAATATAAATGATGCTACTACGTATGTATTCTTTTATCAGGCAAATTCTCCCACTAATCAAGCAAAAGGGAATGACTTAAAAGTTGACCATTGTACGTTTTATAATATATCACCAAACAGAACTTTTACAACAAGGAAGTTTTATGGTGTAGCCGAATTTAAGAATAGTATTTTTGTGAATGTTGCCGAAAGGGGATTTAATATATCACCTGTTACAATTGATTATTGTTATTTGGCAGGAATTGCCCAGTATTCCTCCAGTATTCCATCAGGAACGAGAACCAATGAATTTGCCTCAACCCCTGTCCCTACATTTGCAGATGCATCTAATTTGGATTTTACACTTACCAACGGGTCATCATTTGTTTGCGGGGATACCTTTGTTGCCGGTTTTAATAAAGTACGTCTGACTACTCCTGTTGTTGGCGATGCTTCTGGGATAACAACTGCTGGTTTTACCGCTAATTGGACTCCTGTAGATAATGCGCAAGGATATAAGGTGGAGGTTTATCAAGGTGTTAATTTAATAGATATATGTGATGCGCCAGGTCAGTCAAGCAATTATTTGCATATTACTGGACTTTCAAATTACACGGAATATACCTATAAGATTCAGGCAGTTGGAGATATTTATTACGCTAATTCTTTTATATCAGAATCATCTGATCCATTTCAGACTGGTCCGACAACATCATTAGAGCGACATGTTAAGAGTATAAAGTTGGTTTGTAATGGCGGTAAAACAATTGCTTCTACAACAACAGGTAATTTCATAATTTATAACATTCAAGGAACGAAGCTTATTCAAGCCCAAAATACAGATATTGTGAATACAGATCTGCCATTTGGTTTATATCTTGTTGAGTTTATGAATAAAGATGGTGAGAAAATTATTGAAAAAATAATTATCAGATAATTTTCTTTGTGATTGTTATTAATTAAATAAAACATGCAAATTGAAATGGGTTATTTAATCAATTTTGATTTGCATGTTTTATTTGATAAATAGCTGAAAAACTTTAATATATAGTTATATTCTACAATTATTTTTGCTGTTTTGGATAAAAACAATCAACAATCAATCGACCACAGTCTCCGTCAATTTATCAAAGATTTGGGCTACATTGCTGGCGGGACAACTTTACTGGCTGGCACGCCGTGGTTGCAGTCTTTTACGCCGGCTAAAGCACAGGAAATAAAGAATGAAAAAGCGAGGATAGCGTTGATTGGTACGGGTTCAAGAGGACAATATCACATCCATAATTTGTTGCAGATTCCACATGCGAAGATCGTGGCATTATGCGATAATTACCCACCCAATTTAAAAGCAGCATCAGATCTTTGTCCGGATGCAAAAACATATACCAATTACAAAAAGATGCTTGAATCCCGCGAGATTGACGGGGTTATCATATCCACTCCGTTAAACTGGCATGCTCCCATGGTATTGGATGCATTGGCAGCAGGAAAACATGCTTTCTGTGAAAAGGCGATGGCACTGACCATGGAAGAGTGCAAGGCCATCTATGATGCATATCAGAAGACAGATAAAGTGCTTTATTTTTGTATGCAGCGTATGTTCGATGAAAAATATGTCAGGGGGATGCAAATGATTCATTCGGGATTGATAGGGGATGTGGTAGGCGCCCGTTGTCACTGGTTCCGCAATCATGATTGGCGTCGTCCGGTTCCTTCTCAGGAATTAGAAAAGAAAATTAACTGGCGTTTATACAAGGAATCTTCCGGAGGACTGATGACCGAATTGGGAAGTCACCAGTTGGAGGTATGCAATTGGGCAACCGGGCTTATTCCGGAATCGGCAATGGGTATGGGTGACATCGTATACTGGAACGACGGACGTGAAGTTAACGACAGCGTTAACGTGGTGTACCATTACAGCAATGGGGTAAAAATCAACTACGAATCACTTATCTCCAATAAGTTCAATGGCATGGAAGACCAGATACTTGGAAATAAGGGTGTCATGAATCTGGCCACAGGAGTCTATTACCTTGAAAACGAAAAAGTGTCTGATTCTGGAATTGAACAATTGCTGACTCAAATCAACAGTAAGGTTTTTTCTTCTATACCTGCCGCAGGAGCCAGTTGGCGTCCGGAAACCAGGGTTGAGTATAAGCCACATTACGTGT
>JAVEUY010000359.1:0-3443 GCA_034005315.1 Ignavibacteriaceae bacterium
ATTTAGTTATTGATGAAAACTTTATTTATTAATTAATAATATTGCATTCAATTACTCATTACAATTTCTTTGACTATAAAAACAAATTTTTGATTTGAAGCAGGATTTTGAAACGAAGATAAAGATGATTTTTTTCAAATGCTCTCACTCATATCTATCTTATTGTTTCACTGTTAAAAATTGGAAAATTATTTGGATTGGTCAACAAAATTCGGCTAATTTTTTTATAAATATTTTTCATGCCAACAAATATTTGCAATTAACAGTTTTTTCAAACTTTGCGTTTTTACTAAAACTGAAATTGATAAGCTTGCGTATTTCATCTGTAACTTCTTTGATATCATAAGGACACAAAAAAAATCATGTCTCAGATTTTGCTTTGGCTTTTTGGTTTGTTTTATCGGAGGTTATTGTTCCATTTATTGAGGCGGTAAAATCAGATTGTGTAAAAAATCATACAAGTGTTCAGAGATAAGATTGCAGCAAATAAAAATTTACTCATTTTAGTATCTCAATATTGGCAATAAAAAATCCCCTTATACTTAAGGGGATGGAAAACATTACAAAATAAACTTACTTAAGTCTCTGTTCTTAACGATCTTTTCAAGCTTATCTTTTACAAATTTTGCATCAATCTTTACTGCGTCTGACGGAATTTTATCAGGAACATCAAACAATATCTGATCCAGCAGAGTTGTAAGTATTGTGTGTAATCTTCTTGCGCCGATATTTTCAACCTGTTCGTTTACTTCTGTTGCTATGCGTGCGATTTCTTTTATTCCATCTTTACTGAAACTTAATTTGACACCTTCTGTTTCAAGCAAAGCGCTGTATTGCTTAAGCAGAGCATTTTGCGGAGTGGTTAATATCTGAATAAAATCTTCTTCTGACAGGCTGTTTAATTCAACACGAATCGGAAACCTTCCCTGCAATTCAGGAATTAAGTCTGATGGTTTTGAAACATGAAAAGCACCCGATGCAATAAACAGAATATGATCAGTTCTTACAACACCATACTTTGTATTTACGTTTGAGCCTTCAACAATCGGAAGCAGATCTCTCTGAACGCCTTCGCGGGAAACATCCGGTCCTTGACCTTTTCCGCCGCCTGCAACTTTATCAATCTCATCTATAAAAATCATTCCTGAATTTTCAACACGTTCTATAGCTTCTTTCTGAACAGCATCCATATCAATTAACTTCTGCATTTCTTCCTGTGTCATAATCTGACGTGCTTCTTTAACAGTGGTTTTTCTTTTCTTACGCTTTTTAGGCATAATGCTGCCCATTATTTCCTGAATATTAATTCCCATATCATCCATACCAAAAGGACCAAGCACCTGCATGCCAATTGAAGGCTGCGCCTGAGAATCAAATTCAATCAGTCTATCATCCATCTCACCGTTTTTAACTTTTTCGCGCATCCATTCGCGTGTTTTTTTATTTTGATAAACTTCGTTTTCATTTCCGTTTACTTGCTGCTCTTCGCCTTCGGGAGTAATAGAATCTGTTTTTGTTTTTTTGACAGGCGGAATTAAAATATCAAGTATATGTTCGTCCGCAAGTTTTTCAGCTTTTGCCTGAACCTCTGTAGCTTTTTCAGCTTTAACAAGATTAACGCCTACTTCTACAAGGTCACGCACCATTGATTCAACATCTCTGCCTACATAACCAACTTCAGTAAACTTTGAAGCTTCAACTTTTACAAAAGGAGCCTGAGATAATCTTGCTAATCTTCTTGCAATTTCCGTTTTGCCAACTCCGGTTGGTCCAATAAGAATTATATTGTTGGGCATAATCTCTTCACGAAGAACATCTTTTACCTGCTGTCTTCTCCAACGATTCCGGATAGCAATAGCAACCGCACGTTTAGCTTCTGTTTGCCCGATTATGTACTTATCTAATTCCTTTACAATTTCCGAAGGAGTTAAAACTTTTTTTTCTAAGGATTTATTTCCCATAATTAATCAATAACCTCAACATTAATTTTATCGTTTGTATAAATGCAGATATCGGCAGCGGTTTTAAGTGCTTCCAATACAATTTCTTTTGCAGATAACTTACTATGCTTTTTTAACATTTGTGCAGCAGCAAGTGCATACATTCCGCCTGAACCAATTGCAACAATTTTATCATCAGTTTCAATAACATCTCCGGTTCCTGATACAACGAGCGCAGTATCTTTTGAGATAACTGCAAGCATAGCTTCAAGTTTTCTAAGATATTTATCTGTACGCCAGTCTTTCGCAAGTTCAACGGCAGCGCGGTTAACATTTCCCCTGTATTGCTGAAGTTTATCTTCGAATCTTTCCATCAATGTAAAAGCATCTGCAGATGCACCGGCAAAACCGCACAAAACTTTTCCATCTGCAATCTTTCTGATTTTCATAGCATTGTGTTTCATAACAGTGTTGCCTAAAGATACCTGCCCATCACCGCCAAGTGCAGCTACTCCATTGTGTATAATACCAAGTATTGTTGTTGATCTTAGCTTTTGTTTCATAAAAAATTATCCCTGAATTTAATCATTGCAAATTTAGTAATATTTGGCGGCAAGAAAACCCGCCTAATAATTCACTAATTAAATGATAATGTGTTTTTAATATCTCTGTAAACCAGCCAAAAATTTATTTTGACAGGTATTTGAATTTAATCGGAAAAATCCTTGGTACATTTTTCTGATAACTTGAATAAACATCACCAAAAAGTTTAACCAGTTTTTTTTCTTCATAATACGACCCGATGTAAAAATATATCGTAAACGATATGAATATTGTGAGATAAGACAAATTCATTTCAGCTCTGAATAACAAAAATATAATCGAGAAAAAATAAATCGGATGTCGGCTGTATTTATATGGTCCTTCAATCCGTAAAGTATATCTTTCATCAAGTTCATTTTCGGAATAATCATTATTTATAAACCGGTCTATCTGATTAAATCCCAAAAATTCTTTTAAACTGATATACTTAAAACACCATATAATTCCAGCCAATGCCGCTAATTGCGGAATCATAACAAGATAGTCATAAGGCGGAGATAATTGATATATCTGTAATGAAGGATGAGGTGCTGCTTCCCAGATTAAATATAAACTTAGCAAAGCAAAGATGTTAAATAATAATCTGTAAAAAGCTATGAACTTTCCGAATAGATTTCTAAAAATTAATTTTACCTTTTCGGATGCAAGAACTGAATGAACTAATCCATAAAGTGCAAAAAGAAATATTATAGCAGCAACATCCGGCAAATACTGCATTTACATCATTTGTTTACGCAAGCGCGCTACGGGAAGCTTTAACTGCTCGCGATACTTGGCAATAGTTCTTCTTGCGATATGAATACCCTCAGCATTCTGTAAATCTGCAAGCTTATCATCGCTAAACGGTGCTTTTTTATTTTCGTGTTCTATAATCTCTTTTAATCTTTCCCGAATGTGCTT
>JAVEUY010000360.1:0-3443 GCA_034005315.1 Ignavibacteriaceae bacterium
AAAAGTTAAAGTTGATGGACACGATAATGAAGTTCTTGAAGCTTTAGAGGATTGAAATGATTTATTTAACACGCAGAGAAACATTTGCTGCAGCTCATCGGCTGTTTAAAGACGGATTGAGTGATGAGGAAAACTTAAAACTCTTTGGCAAGTGCAGCAGCCCTAACTGGCACGGACATAATTATACTTTGGAAGTTGTTGTGGCAGGAGAGGTTAATCCTGCCACAGGATTTGTACTTGATTTAAAAAATCTGAAAGAGATTATTCAGGAGCATGTAATTTCAAAAGTCGATCATAAGAATCTTAATTTAGATACTGATTTTATGAAAGAGTTAATCCCAACTTCTGAAAACATAGTAATTGCAATTTGGAAACAACTTAAAGATAAAATTCCTGCCGGAAAACTTTACTCAGTTAAACTATACGAAACAGAAAATAATTATTTTGAATATCGCGGTGAATGATATGGATAAAGTAAAAACTAAAAAACTTATAAATGATCTGCTTATAGAAATTGGTGAAAATCCAAAACGTGAAGGATTGTTAAGCACACCAAAACGCGTAGCCGAAGCTTATGAATTTCTTACAAAGGGATATCATCAGGATATTAATGAAGTATTAAACGGTGCAATTTTTCATGAAAAGTATAGTAATATGGTAATTGTAAGGAACATTGATTTTTATAGTCTTTGTGAACATCATATGCTTCCTTTTTATGGTAAGATTCATGTTGCTTACATTCCTGATGGTAAGATTGTAGGACTTAGTAAAATTCCAAGGATTGTTGATGTATTTGCACGAAGACTTCAGGTTCAGGAAAGAATGACACAGCAAATAGCCGATACTTTAAAAGAGTTTATACAGCCGATTGGTGTTGCTGTGGTTTCTGAAGCTTTTCATATGTGTATGATGATGAGGGGAGTTGAAAAACAAAATTCATCTGCTACTACAAGTGCAATGCACGGAATATTTAAGGAAGATGCTCGTACCAGAACAGAATTTCTTAATTTAATTACAACAAAAAATTTATGAGAAACGAAAAACCCGGTGTATGGATAACCGGTGCAAGTTCAGGAATCGGAAGATCAACTGCAATTGAGTTTGCAAAAACAGGTGCAAAAGTATTTGTTTCAGCACGAAGGGTTTCGGAATTAGAAAGACTAAATGACGAATTAGAATCAGAAAAATTATCTGTTGAAATCTACCCTTGTAATGTTGCTTCTCATTCCAATGTTGATCAAACAGCAAAAAAGATTCTGCAGAATCACAAAATCGATTGCCTGATAAATAATGCAGGAATAACTTCCTTTAAGTTAGCAGAAGATAATTCTGTAAACGAGATAAATGATATTATTACTACAAACCTTTTAGGTTCAATCTACACTATCAAAGCTGTTTTACCTTCAATGATTGCTAATAAAAGCGGTACCATAATCAACATTCTTTCTGTTGTTACAAAAAAAACTTTTACAAAAAGTTCTGCTTATGCAGCATCAAAAAGCGGGTTACTTGCTTACACTAATTCACTCAGAGAAGAGTTAAGACAACATAATATCAGAGTAATAAATATTATTCCGGGTGCAACAGAAACAGCAATGTGGTCAAAAGAAATTAGAAATAAATACTCTGACAGAATGATGAACACAGAAAATATTGCACGCGTATTGGTTTGGGCTTTTTTACAAAAAGATAATCTTGTCTCTGAAGAAATCTTATTAAAACCTATTGGCGGTGATTTGTAAAAAGGCTGTCTTAAAGATCAATTCAAATTCATTTCTAAATTAAATTTATCAGATCCCGAAAATAAATCCTGATAGACGGTTTTAAGACAGCCTGGTTGTTTAATCTCTATCCATTCTTTTATGCATAAATTCTCTGTTTACTTTATTCTTCATAAATCCCGGATTTCTATCCATTTCATTCCATATCTTTTTCTGATTTGCATCGAGCAGTTCATAAACATCCATTTTGTGGTTTGTTTTTGCTAAATCTATTTTACTTTTTATTTCATTAATCTCACTGGTTAACTTCAAAACATCTTTTCTTGAAAAATTATCCGAAGTTTTAAGCTTTTTCATTTCAAGTTCTTTAAGATTTAATTCTGCTCTTAGCTTAATCATTTCTTCCTGATTTTTAAACCGCAACGATTCAATTTGTGATTTCTGCTCTGCTGTTAAATTCAGTTTATCGAAATGGTTTTCTCTTTGATATTGTCTTCCTTTATTTTGCTCTTTCTGGGCAAATGCATCCTGGTTAAAACCAATGATCACTAATACAGTAATTAGCGGGATTAAGATCTTTTTCATAACTATTCCTTTCTGTTTAAGATTTAATTTTGATCTTTTGACAAATCAAGTTTAGATTTGGTTTAAATCTTAAAGATTAAACCTAAAAGCTTTGCAGGTTGTCTAAAATTATAATATAAATACTTATGCATAATATTGATGATGATTATAAGCTGATAAAAAGTTTTATTGATGGTAATGAATCTGCTTTTAATCAGTTGATATATAAGTATCAGGAAAGGATTTACTGGCATGCCAGAAGAATGACCGGTAATCACCTGGATGCTGATGAAATTGTTCAGGAAGTTCTGCTTGTGATATATAATAAAATTAAAACATTTGAGTTTAAATCTTCACTTTACACCTGGATTTATACAATTACTAATACAAGAAGTATAAATTATCTGAAGAAAAGATCTGTAAGAAGATTTTTTAGTTTGGAAGAAACCGAAGGTGAAGAAGACAGTAATAATATTGTTGTTAACCTTGAACAAAAACAGCAGTTGCAATTGATTGAAAGAGCCATGCAGAAACTTCCTGTAAAGCAAAGGGAAGTTTTTGTTATGAGAAATTATAATGAAATGACTTATGAAGAAATTTCTGAAATTACAGGACGGACTATCGGCACTTTAAAAGCAAATTATTTTCATGCAGTAAATAAAATCAAGGAGTTGGTTGGTAATGAAATTTAATGATGAAGATTTTGAAAATTATCTTAACGGAATAATGTCTGAAAGTAAAAAAAATGAATTTGAAGAATTAGTAATTACTTCATCTGAATTAAAAAATAATTTTGATAAATACAAAAAACTCAGAGAGCTGATCATAAATACCCGCTCAGTTAAATTAAGTGAAGATTATTCTTCCGGTATTCTTCTCAGATTCAGAAATAATTTTCAAGCGGATAAAAAAGCTAAACCGCTTTATAACATTGGAGCAGTTGCAGCAGCCTTTGCATCGGTTATAATTGGATTTATACTTACTGTAAATCTTTTTATTAAAAACGATGTTGATAAGATTTCTGAATTTGTAACTGTTGTTGAAATTGAAAAGGATGCAATAATTAATTCTTTTGATTTTTCAGATCAGCTAATATCCAGAGCAGATTCTGAAAGTCTTCAAAGAATAGATTCTGTTTATAATGATTTATTATTTCAG
>JAVEUY010000361.1:0-3430 GCA_034005315.1 Ignavibacteriaceae bacterium
TATTAAAACTCTGACTTCTTTTCCAAGTACATCATAAACTCTTAATGATACAAATCCGGAAACAGGAATTTGAAATTCAATATTGGTTGTCGGGTTAAACGGATTAGGATAATTCTGTCCAAGCATAAAACCATTAAGCATACCAAGATCAACAGAAACTGTTTTTAAGTATTCGTATGTTCCATCTAAATTTATTTGTTTCAATCTATAATGATAAATCCCGGATTTAACTGATTCATCAAGATAAGTGTAATCATTTTTTTCGGTAGTAGTTCCATTGCCTCCGATAAATATAAGTTCTTCAAAATCCGTAACATCTGAAGCTCTTTCAACAACAAATCCGGAATTATTTGTCTCTGTAGATGTAAACCAGTTAAGTCTTACTTTTCCGTCAATAACAGATGCAGTAAATAAAGTTAATTCAACAGGCACAACAGTCGGGATAAATGAATAGATTTTTCCGTTAAAGGAAATCAGGTACAGCTCATTATTTTGATCAACGCCAAAAGAAGTAATTGAACCATCAGCAGTTGTAATCTGTGTATTAACAGTTGGATTTGTTCCATCATACTGTAATGCCCAAACCCTTCTGCTTACGTAATCTCCATAGATATATTTGCCGTAAAGTTCAGGAACATTTATTCCGCGGTAAACAAATCCGCCGGTAATTGAATTACCTAAAGAGTGAGAATATTCCCAAACAGGAAATTCATAAGTTCCGTTACAACCGCTGGTATTGTATGTGTGATTACCTTCGTAACAACGCCAGCCGTAATTTTTCCCTTTTATAATAATATCAATTTCTTCCCAGCTACCCTGACCAACATCACCACACCATAATATATCAGTAACAGGATCAAAACTAATCCGCCATGGATTTCTCATTCCCCATGTATAAATTTCTTTCCTGATATTAACATTTGTACTATCAGCAAAAGGATTGTCTGATGGGATTCCGTAATTAAGCGGAGCTTGTGGATTATCAACATCTATTCTTAAAATTTTACCTAAAGGTTTTGTAATATTTTGAGCATTGTTATCCGGATCGCCTCCTGAACCTCCATCACCTGCTGTAATATATAAATAACCATCAGGACCAAATACAAGACATCCGCCGTTATGATTTGAGTACGGCTGATTATATGTAAGAAGAATTTGTTCAGAGTTTTTATCTGCTGAGTCCGGGTTTGTTGATGAAACTTTAAATCTTGAGATTACAGTTCTCAAAGGACTTGGTGCAGTATAATTAACATAAAAATATCCGTTGGAACTATAGTTTGGATGAAAAGCCAGACCAAGTAAACCGGTTTCACTGCCGGATGTTACACGGTCTGTGATATCAAGAAATAACTTTGTTGACTGAACATTTTCATCATTAGGAAAAACCCGTATCCGTCCTGCTTGTTCAACGACAAAGAGTCTGTTAGTGCCGTCATCTGCATATTGTAAATCTAATGGGTTTGTAAAGGATAGGTTTGGAAATGCTACCCTGAAGTTATATTGAGCAAAGTTAGAAATGCTTATAAGTATTATTAGTAATACCATAAATTTCATTTTCTTTACCATTGTTTGCCTCCTTTTTAGTTTATGTTTTTTTTGATTTCGTTTTTTTCTCTCCTGTTTTTGATACTTTTTTAATAACTGATTTAGATTTTTTAATCTTAGCCTCAGATATTTTTTTCTTTAAAGTATTTGATTTAGTCTTAGCCTTATTCTTTGATTTTGTCTTTGTCTTATCCTTAGTCTTTGCTTTTGTTTTTACGTTAGTTTTAGTTTCAGCTTTTTTCTTCTGACTTTTTTTCTTACTTACAATTGGCGCTGCTAATATGTTCTCAATTTTATATTCACTTTTATTTATCCTGTCAGATAAATCTTTGTAACCGGTAAATAATTTTTTTAATGATTCAGTTAAAGATTTCTTTGTTATCGTTTTATAATCAGTCCCGGAATCAAAAACTGAATTAAAAAGAACCAATTTCAGCAGAAGTTCAATTCTTTCTTTATTAAAATATTTTATTCCCTGGTATTCATTTATCAGGATAAATTTAACCGGCAGATCATCATTTGCAAAATTATTTAATAGAGTATCAGGATCATTTAAATTATAATCTGCTTTGTAAAGAAGCTGACTAAGTTCATAATATTTACCCGGGTCATCTAATCTAAGGAAACCATAAATTTCTAAAAGAGGTTTCCAAAGCAGCAGTTCATCAAAAACTTTATAATTTATTTTTTCATCGGATATTGACTGCAATATCTTAAACAATATTTTATTTAACAAGAGAAAAGATAAGTTTCTTTTTCTTCCTGCGTCATTATTATCGTATAAAACTGAAATCAGTTCACTCAGCCATTTAGGCGGTCTGGCTGAAGATAAAATTTCTTTTGCCAGGTTATTAAACTGGTTTATATTCAATACATCAGCTTGAATTGAGTTTAGCAGGATATCTTTTACAATAGTTTTTTGTGAGACCTGCTCAAGAGTATTTATTATTTTCAGTAGCTCATCATCAAACTTCGGAATCTCAACTTCATTATTGCTGTTATAATCCAAAGCAAATAAAAGTTTACTGAATTTTATTGATGTAGAAAAATGTGTTAAGGAATTATGGAACGGCGCTAAATTCATTTCTCCGATTGCACGCTGAATTGAATCAACACCACGACCGTTTAACTGTTCATAAAGTTTTTTGTATCTGCCGTCAACATCATATACTTCTCTGAATTCAAGCAGAACTTTTCTTTGATAGCCCATTAAGTGGAAAGCAAATCCATCAGAAGCTATTTCTGTTCCGGAAACAATATATTCAAGCTGGTTGACATAATTTTTAAATATGTAATAATGTCCGTAGTATGATGATAAGTTCAGTTCTTTATCAATTGTAGTTGTTCTTGTTTTGCCTTCTTCACCGTAAGACTTATCGCAGGAGTAATATATTTTGCCGGCTGCTTCAGTGTATGAGTTATTATAAATAACCAGAGCAGTTTCGTTTCCGTTTTTATTAGTGAAAGCAAAAACATTTTCGTTGCAGTTTCCTGACGGATCAATAAAGTCATACATTTCAAAATCGGTAACCTGGCTGAATAAATATCTTTTTTTTGTAAGCGGGAAAATTTCTTTTTCGTGAAGCCATACCAGATGTTCATCAATAAACTCAGTGTAATAAGACCGTTTATATTCCATTCCATATTTTTCTGAAAATCCCTCCAATTGTCCGTGAGCAAACATTGGTAAGCCGGGCAGAGTTACAAGCATTGTTGCAACGCCAAAGTATTTATCGCCTTTACCAAATTGATTGATTGCTGTTTCTTCATCAGGATTACTCATAAAGTTTACATAGCGTTTCAGTATTTCCGGATTAAATGCCATTGTATTTTTTATTATCAATTTATATTTCTCATTTTCCTCCTTCATATTCATATGCTTAAA
>JAVEUY010000362.1:0-3411 GCA_034005315.1 Ignavibacteriaceae bacterium
AAATACCAAAGCTTTAAATGTCGGGAACAACATTTTTAAATACGGAGATCATTACGTTGTTCAGGTTGCGTCTTTCCGTTCAGGTTCAATTTCTGAAAATGAAGCGGGTAAATACAGGAACAAAGGTTACAATGCTTTTGTAGAAACGGCTGAAATTCCGGAACGCGGTACCTGGTACAGAGTAAGAGTAGGAAATTTTACTACAAAAGAAGAAGCTCAGAATTTTATTAACAAAAATATAAGACCATAAATTTATTGAAGGAAAAATATGAACCTATTTGATATTTTTATAAAAGGCGGATTAATAATGTGGCCGATTCTTATCAGCTCTATCATCGGGCTGGCAGTTTCAATCGATCGCTTTATGATGTTAAGAAAAGCTAAAATTAATGTACCGGCTTTTATGGTAAGGATCCGGGGATTTATTAAAAAGAAAGATATATCCGGTGCAATCAGTTATTGCATTGAAGAAAAATCACCGGTTGCAAATATTGTACGAAAAGGATTAAATAAATACAGATATGGACACGACAGAGTTAAAGAGGCAATCGAAAATGCTGGTAGCCAGGAAATCAGTAAATTAGAAAAAGGACTTTCTGTTCTGGCATCGGTTGCTGGTATTGCTCCATTGTTAGGTTTTTTAGGAACTGTTACCGGTATGATTCAGGCTTTTATGACAATTGAAGAACTGGCTGGTGCAGCTAATCCAAGTGATTTAGCCGGTGGAATCTGGGAAGCATTAATAACAACTGCTTTTGGATTGATAATAGGAATTCCCGCTCTTGCTTTATACAATTATTTTTTAGGTGCAGTAAAAAAACTTGTCGGTGAAATGGAAACTGTTGCTAACGATGTAATCGACGTTATCCAGGATGAAGGCAGAAGTGATTCTGAAATTGATGAAGAAATGGAAATGGAATTATAGGCAATAAAATGAAATTTAAATTATCCAAAGAACCGTTAAGCATTTTTGCTTATTCATCATTAACAGATATTGTGATGCTGCTGCTTATATTCTTTTTATTAACATCACATTTTGTTATACAAACGGGAGTTAAAGTTAAACTGCCGGGTTCAAAGATGAATGAAAGATCTCAGCCCTCGCAGATGATTGTTACATTAACTTCTGCCGGAGCCGTTTTTGCTGGCGAGGAAGAAATAAATATTGATCTGTTGTCAGCTAAATTGAACGAGTTAAGGACAAAAACAAATGAAGATAATCTGATTATCCGCGCTGATAAAACTGTATCAATCGATCTGGTTATCAAAGTTATTGATGCGGCAAAAATCTCCAACATAGAAAAATTTACAATAGAAACTGAAAAAGAGAATCTATAAAGATGGAAATATCAATTAGAAATATTAACAGGTTTTCTTATTCGGCTTCAATAGGATTTCACTTAATCTTATTTCTGATTTTATGGTTAGTTAATGTCTCATTTGAATATCAGCCCAAAGATTATGTTGAGTTATCTTTCGGTACCACCGGAGGTGAAGGATCATCGGGAACTGAAGGTGTTGCATTTGATGAAAGACTTGAGAAAGCCGAATTGCAGGAAAAGGAATCTACCAAAGAGAAAAGTCCTGAAGTAAAAGAAGTGGAACTTCCTAAAGCAAAGAACACTGATGTTGCTGATGTTAATCCTGCAAAAAAAGATAAAGAAGTAAAAAAAGAAACCAGCAGTCAAACAGAAGAAAGAGAAAGCAATAATCCTCCCGGTGATAAAAAAGGAAATTTAAATCAGGGAACCGGTGATTTTGGTTTTCATTTTGAAGGCGGCGGTTTAGGTACTCGGAAAATTTACAGCTATGTTATTCCCACTTATCCCGAAGGAGTAAATAAAGAAATTGATATCAGACTGAGGTTTACTATTAAACCTGATGGAACTGTAGGTTCAATATTTTTGCTTACAAAAGCAGATACAAGACTTGAAAATGCGGCTATAAATTCTTTATGGCAATGGAGATTTGAACCATTAACAATGAATCAATCTCAAACTGATCAGACAGCAATTATTGTTTTTCCTTATCGTCTGCAGTAGGTTCTTCTTTATAATAAAATTTATAAAAGAAAAATTCTATTAGTGTTAGTAATGTTAGTGAAAAGGTATCTCTGTCAAACTGGATACCTAATCCTTCCTGATCCATAATAAGTTTTGCAATCAAACCTGTTATAGACCAGCCGACAGCAAAGAAAATTCCGATAAAAGCTAAGTTTTGAAGACCTGAAGCGAGATTGTCATCCTGCCATTTTTTAGTAAATATTACGAGCGCAAAAATAAGATGAATGAAAAAGATAAATGCGGTTATCATTTAAGTTATTCTTCCTCTCTGAATTTTCTGTTAGCCAGACTCATACCAAAAGCACCGCCGATTAATCCGAAGATTGTATTGATAATAAAATAACTTGATAAGATCATAAGTAAATAGATAAATGAGAATCCTGTTTTTTCAATTTCATTAGCTGCATTTTTAATTATTTCCAACGAATCATCAAACAACGGACCTAAATTCCACTGCTGCATTATAATCTCTGACTGAGGCAAAGCCTGGATAAAGTCGTTAGACCTGGTAATATAAGTTATTAGCATTTCAAAAATTGTTATAAAAACTGTTGCAGTAAGACCAGTTAGAAAACCAAATCCCAAAGACTTATTAAGTAAAATCCTTTCATTTGAGTTTGATATTTTCTGATCAAGTAAAATACTGATTGCTGCTGCTCCGGGGACAAGCAGACAACAACTAAAATTTTTTATTCCTGGGATAGTAGAAAGAACTGCCGCACCAAATCCGGAAACAATAGCCGGTAAATATTTTTTTAAATTCATAAATTATTTTTTCTGTAAAAGTAAATTTTCAATTGCACTTAAAATATATAGAAATACGATTGAACCGAAAAGAAAGCCTGTAATTGCCGAGAGTATTTTATTGTAATCGTAAATGTTAATTGTTGTTAACAAAACATCTGCTATTAAAGGTAATGAAAATAAAATAAGCAGCTTTGTTTTAATCTTAAATGATCTGTTTATAAAAATAACAACAAATGAAGTTAGAGCAGTCCCAAAATATATGCCGCTGCATCTTGCACAAACCAGATAATGAATATTACCACAAATAAAAGACTTGTTGATATTCTGATGACAAACTGCTGAATAGAATTGCTTTTGGAATGGATATGCTGCTCTGAATAGTTCATTATCAAAACAGGGAGAAATAATTCCTGTTAACCAAATAGCAGATGAGACAAATAAAAATAATCTTAATAGAATTATTTTCTTTTCAATTGATGATCTCAATATGTGTTAATCAGCTTTGGAAAAAACAAATATATTATTAGCAGTTAGTATATACAGTTTGCTGTTTAACATTAATGCTGAGCTGATATTTACATCTTTATAAGAATAATCAAAC
>JAVEUY010000363.1:0-3401 GCA_034005315.1 Ignavibacteriaceae bacterium
ATGTAATAAATTGCTAAGTAAAATTTTCAAGATGTAAAAATTATAGCGATAGAAATGTCGGACAAATGTTCAAGAAATCTTTTTTCAGTTAAGAAACAGTTTTAAAAATACTTGTCTTTCTATTGTAACGACCGAACTCCTGTTCGGTCAGAATGAGTAAAGTTGTTTTTTAGTTATAGTTTAATTACAATAAAAATTATTTCTCTAAAAGCGGACAGGGCAAGCCCAGTCTCAACAAAGTTACTTTACAATCTTATAAGTAGTGCCTTCTTTACTATCCTGCAGAATAACACCAAGCTCTTTAAGCCTATCGCGGATTGAATCGGAAAGCTGGTAGTTTTTATTTTGCTTTGCTTCTGTCCTTAATGTTATAAGTAATTCAATTAAATCATTTACAAGTTTATCATCGCCAACACTGGCTTTGTTAAAATCTACAATACCAAGAACATTTTCCGCAGTTTTAGTCAGAAATGTTTTTACTTCATTATAAAAATTAACATCAACATTATCTAAAGGAGCAATAACCCTGTTAACTTCTTTAACAAAATCAAAAATAACTGCTACTGCCTGAGAAGTATTAAGGTCATCATCCATTGCTTCTTCAAATTTTTTATAATAGGAGTTGAAGTCAAACTCAGGCTTTATAACGGAATTATTTTTCTTTATCTCTGAGTTTACTTTATCAACAAGATTATTGATTTTCTCAAGTCCTTTTTCAGCAGCAGTTAAAAGATCATCAGAAAAATTTAATGGACCACGATAATAAGCCTGTGCAAAAAACATTCTTATTGCTTCAGCGGAATATTTTTTTAACACTTCCCTTGCAGTAAAAAAATTGCCGAGAGACTTAGACATTTTTTCTTCATTGATATTAAGAAAACCAAAATGCAGCCAGTATTTTACAAATGGTTTTCCGTTTGCTGCTTCACTTTGTGCTATTTCATTTTCGTGATGAGGAAATATTAAATCATTTCCGCCTGCGTGAATATCAAATGTTTTACCAAGATGTTTGCAACTCATTGCAGAACATTCAACATGCCAGCCCGGTCTTCCTTTTCCCCAGGGACTTTCCCAATAAGGCTCACCTTCTTTGGCTTTTTTCCACAATGAAAAATCCAACGGATCTTTTTTCTCTTCGTTAACATCTATTCGTGCGCCGACTTCAAGTTCTTCAATATTTTTTCCGCTTAACTTCCCATAATCAGAAAACTTTTTAACATCATAAAAAACATTTCCATCTACATTATAAGCAAAGTTTTTATCCACAAGTTGTTTTATCATATCAATTATTTCATTCATATGTCCGGTTGCTTTTGGATAAAGTGTTGCTTTCTTAATCTTCAGTTTTGTTATATCTTCAAAAAAAGCGTTGATATAATCAGTCGTAACAGCGTTTGCATTACGGTCTTCTTCATTAGCTTTTTTAATTATCTTATCATCAACATCTGTAAGATTCATAACAAACTTTACATTATAACCTTTATATTCAAGGTATCTGCGTACTATATCAGCCATAATAAATGAGCGGGCATTACCGATATGAAAGTAATCGTAAACAGTTGGTCCGCACACATAAAACTTAACTTCGTTAGGATCTATCGGGATAAACTCTTCTGTTTTTTTTGTAAGTGTGTTATAAAGTTTTAACATTTTAATTTCTATTTGTTTGATAATCGTAATTGCAAATATACAGAAAATGACAGAGTGAGCTATTTTTTTATTAATTTAATCACAATATTTAAAGTGGGAATTGCAATAATTTTAAAGGGAGATGATTATGAAATCCTTTAACATTTCTTTAGCACTAATTTTATCAATAGGTTTAACTTCCTCTCTATTTCCTCAAACTGCATTAAATAAAGGCAACTACAGTCTTTCAGGCTCAATTTCATACTCTCATCTTAGAAGCTCAACAGAAAATTATACATCCAGCTATGAATCAAAAAATGACGTTTTTTCTTTTTCTCCTGCCTTTGGTTTTTTTATTATAGATAATCTTTTAATCGGCGGAAATATTTCTTTCTTATATAACGAATCGATTAGTAAAATAACGACATTATCTGGTCTTAGAGAGCCTTTGTTCTTGGAAAACAAAAATATCCAAAGAAATCTGAGTCTTGGACCAAATATAAGATATTATTTTGCCAGTGTTAGTTTTCTTCCCTTTATAGAGGCTGATTATAACTATTCTAAAACATTTGGTTCGGATCGATATGGACACGTTTTTGATTTCTCTGCCGGAATAAACTATTTCATCTCCAAGAGCGTGGCATTAGAACCATACCTTAGCTACTCGATTGGAAGATTTAAAAATCCTGATATGGATACAGACAGTTTCTTTTTAGGAATCAGAGTTAATTATTTCATCGTTAAAAACGAGTAAGTATATAATTAAGGTAACAAACGATTTCAACAGATTGCTTCGCCCGAAGACTCGCTCGCGATGACTGTATTATGAGCGGAGTTTTTTTAGAAGCAGTTTGAAATCATTTGGTAATTCGGAGTCAAATCTTACAGACTTATTTGTATGCGGATGAATAAACCCAAGAGTTTTTGCGTGCAATGCTTGTCTCGGCATTATTTCTAAAAGGTTTGCTATTCTGCTTTTAATTTTTGCAGAATCAAATCCAGCCTGGATTTTATTTCCGCAATAAGTTGTATCACCAAATACCGGTTTACCAATTCCGGAAAGATGAACTCTTATCTGATGGGTTCTGCCGGTCTTAAGATTAAGTTTAAGATAAGTTGTAAATTCAAACTGCTCTATTACTTTATAAAATGTTATCGCTTCTTTACCTTCAGTCTCACTGATTGCAAATTTTTTTCTATCACTTTTACTTCGTGTAATTTTAGTTGCAATTTCTCCCTCATTCTGTTTAAACCTTCCCCAGCAGATTGTGTGATATTCTCTTTCGATAGTATGTTTTGAAAACTGAGCAGCTAACTTTGCATGTGTAAAATCATCTTTGGCAACAACAAGAAGTCCGCTTGTATTTTTATCAATACGATGAACAATACCGGGTCTTCCTGCTTCATTTACATCACTTAAAGATTTTGAATAATGTAAAAGAGCGTTAACAAGTGTTCCGGTGTAATTTGCATAAGCAGGATGAGCAACCATTCCCGCGGGTTTATTTACAACAATTAAATAATCATCTTCAAAAACAATATCCAGCGGAATTTCTTCAGGCTCAATATCTTCAGGTCTCGGTGAAATAATCTGAATAGCTTCTATTTTATCAAAAGGTTTAACACTGTAATTCGCTTTTACGGCTATTCCATTGACTCTTACAAGTCCTGATTCAATTGCTTTTTGAATTTTGGAACGGGTTGTATTTTCGATATGATGAGTAAGAAATATATCTATTCGTTCTTTCTTTTTTCCCTCAGGAACATCAATC
>JAVEUY010000364.1:0-3391 GCA_034005315.1 Ignavibacteriaceae bacterium
CCTTATGATCTTTCACCTGAATATCAGCCCGACGGTTCATTATCAAAATTAAAAGGAAAGAAAAAAATTGATGACGCATTATCGGGTGAACTACAGTTTTTTGAATGGACACATAAAAGATTTGACGAAAGTATTTTTATTACCGAAATCAGTCTGAGCAAAATTCAGTTAGACAATTCAGTTTATATTCAGGCAATTGTAAGAGATATAACCGAAAGAAAGAATTCCGAAAGAATCATTTCAGAACAAAGAAGAGAATTAGCTACTTTAATGAGTAATCTGCCCGGTATGGCATACCGCTGTAAAAATAATATTAACTGGACAATGGAATTTGTAAGTGAAGGATGTTACCAGTTGACCGGCTACAGACAGGATGAACTTATAAATGATAAACAAATAACTTATGCAAGTCTGATTCACAAAAGTGATCAGCTTTTAGTTTATGAGATAATACAAAATGCGGTTGCAAACCATGAGCCTTTTACTTTATTATACAGAATTATAACCTGGCATGGATTAGAAAAATGGGTGTGGGAAAAAGGTCGCGCTATATATGATGATACCGGAAATGTTGTTTGCCTTGAAGGTTTTATAACAGATATAACCGAACGAAAACTTGCTGAAGAAAAAATAAATATTTTAGCACAAACGTTAAAAAATGTTTCTGAGTGTGTCTGCATAACAAATATCCGTGATAAAATAATATTTGTAAACAAATCTTTCAGCAGGGTTTATGGATACTCTCAGACTGAAATTATCGGCAAACCTATTTCATTCATCCGCTCATTAAGCAACGATCCTGAAATTGTTAAAGAAATTCATCTTAAAACTCTTGCCGGCGGCTGGACAGGTGAACTGCTTAACAAAAGAAGAAGCGGTGAAGAATTTCCGATTTATTTATCAACTTCACTTATTACTGATGATTCTGGAAAACCTATTGCCCTTGCGGCAGTAAGTATGGATATAACCGAAGCTAAGTTACGTGAAAAAGAATTAACAGATGCAAAAGAAAAAGCTGAACAGGTATCCAGAATTA
Organism: Ignavibacteriaceae bacterium; assembly: GCA_034005315.1. GTDB lineage: Bacteria > Bacteroidota > Ignavibacteria > Ignavibacteriales > Ignavibacteriaceae > IGN3. The sequence continues at coordinate 1,037 of JAVEUY010000364.1, forward strand.
AGAGTAACTTTTTTACAAATGTCAGTCATGAATTAAGATCACCTCTTGTAGGCATTCTTGGCTTTGCTGAAATATTAAGAAATGAAATAAATAATCCGGCACTTGCAGATATGGCTGAAACGATTCTTTTAGGCGGAAGAAGACTACTCGAAACACTGAATAATGTGCTGGATCTATCCAGAATAGAAGCTGATAGAATTGAGATTAATTACTCTGAAATTAATTTAGCCGGATTTGTAAACCAAAATATAAAACTATTTAAAACACTTGCAGAAAAAAAGAATCTCCGCCTGATTGTTAAAAAACCTAAAAGCGCTGTATTTATACTTGCTGATGAACATCTGCTCTTTCAGATTTTTAATAATCTTATGACTAATGCTATTAAATATACTTCATCAGGCTCTGTTACAGTTGAGATAAGATCTTTGAATAAAAATGATCTTAGATTTGCTTCTTTAAGTGTTATTGATACAGGTATCGGAATAAAAGATGAAAACAAGAAAATAATATTTGAAGCTTTCAGACAAGTAAGCGAAGGACTTAACCGGCAATTTGAAGGCACAGGCTTGGGGTTAACAATTACTAAAAAGCTTGTTGAAATGATGTCCGGTGAAATAATTCTGAAAAGTAAATTTGGCAGCGGCTCAACTTTTCAGATTCTTTTCCCTCTGCAAAGTGCTGCGTTAAAAGAGAAAAATATTAAAAGAAGGGAAAAATCAGGCAGTGAAACAGAAGCGACGGATACTCTAACCGTACTCCACAAAATATTAATGGTTGATGATGATTCTGCAAGCAGAGATATAGCAAAGTTATTCTTAAAAAATATTTGTGAAATGGATTTTGCTTTTACAGGACAGGATGCAATAACTATGGCTTCTATTAATGATTATAAATTAGTATTACTGGATATTAATCTTGGCAGCGGGCTTTCGGGAATGGAGGTTGCACAAAAATTAAAAAGTATCAAAGGCTATGAAAATATTCCTATTGTTGCTTTAACTGCTTTTGCATTACCCGGCGAAAAGGAAGAGTTTCTTAATGCAGGCTGTACTCATTATCTTTCAAAACCTTTTAGCAGGACTGATCTTATAAATTTATTAAAAGAACTGTTCTGATTATTTTATATAAACCGTTTTAATATTAACAAACTCTTTGATTCCAAAAGGCGAAAGCTCTCTTCCGAATCCTGATTTTTTTATTCCGCCAAAAGGCAAACGCGGATCTGATTTAACAAAATCATTAACAAAGCAGCATCCGGCATTTAACTTTTCTCTGGCAATCCTCTCCCCTCTTTTATTATCCTTTGTAAAAACTGCAGCGCCCAAACCGAAAATACTTTTGTTAGCCAATTCAACAGCTTCGTCTTCATCTTTTGCTTTAATTAAAGCAGCAACAGGACCGAATAATTCTTCATCAAATGCAGCCATACCCGGTTTTACGTTTCTTAAAATTGTAGGAGGATAATATGCTCCGTAAAGAGAAGGAATTTTTCCGCCAAGTATTAATTCTGCTCCCTGCTTTATACTTCTTAAAACCTGATCGTGCAATTCATCTCTTAATTGTGTACTTGCCTGCGGACCAATATCATTCTTTTCATCTGAAGGATCACCCATTTTTTTATCAGACATAAATTTGAGATACAGTTTTTCAAATTCATCATAAACTTTTTCAACTACAATAAAACGTTTTGCAGCAATACAGCTTTGTCCGGCATTTATTAATCGTGAGTTGACACAAGACATTGCAGCTTTTTCCAAATCAGCATCTTCAAGCACAATGTAAGGATCACTTCCGCCAAGTTCCAAAACAGTTTTTTTAATAAGGCTTCCGGCTAAAGATGCAACCGATTTACCTGCAGGAACACTTCCGGTTAAAGTTACTGCCTCAATATTTTTATTTTCAATTATCGGTTTAACATTTTTTGAGTTTACTATCAGTGATCTGAAAAGATTTTCCGGAAATCCTGCTTTTCTAAAGACATCTTCAATTGCCAAAGCACAGCCTGTAACATTTGATGCATGTTTTAAAACTCCTGCATTACCTGCCATTAAATTGGGAACCGCAAATCTGAAGACCTGCCAGAAAGGAAAATTCCAGGGCATTACAGCAAGTATAACTCCAAGCGGCTGATATGAAACAAAACTTTTTGAAGCTTCAGTTTTTATTAGTTCATCAGCTAAAAACTTTTCGGCATTATCAGCATAATAATCACACACCCAGGCACATTTTTCAACTTCGGCTCTGGATTGTATTATTGGCTTGCCCATCTCCATTGTCATCAATACAGAATATTCTTCAGAATTTTGTCTTAGTATTTCAGCAGCTTTTTTCATTAATTCTGAACGATGTACAAAT
>JAVEUY010000019.1:0-15912 GCA_034005315.1 Ignavibacteriaceae bacterium
TTCGGATAGTTCTGTGATAATTCATACTTAGTTGGTACCAGCTCCACTTCTACAACATCTGAATATTCAAACTGACCGTCTGTATCTATCTGCTTTAGTCTGTACTGGAATTTACTTCCGCCTGCAAACAAGTCATCATCTGTAAAACTGTATTCCTTTGGTGAATTTGAGTTTCCGTGCCCTCCTACAAAACCAATACTGTTCCAATCTTCTTCATTAATTCTTCTTTCAACATTAAAACCGTAGTTATTTATTTCTGTTTTAGTCATCCAATTTAAATCTATGCTATTATTAGCGTTTATTTTACCTGTAAAAGATGAAAGTTCCACCGGAAGAGGTTCACCAATTATGTTTTCGGGGGGTGTCAGCAATTGATCATTAATAACTCCTGTCTTTGGGTTATTTGAATGATTTTCAAATAATCCTATTGCATTTGTAATATCATTGATAATAAAATCCGTACTAACAATTTCAAGTATAGTAAAATTAAGTTGAACCCACGTTGTATATGTGCTTTCTATATCAAAACCTGGTGGTATACCATCTTCATCTTCATTAACACCGCCACCTGTTACTCCTACTCTAATATATGTATCAAGATTTGAAGTAAACCTATTGTATCCTAATCCTGTTCCAAAAGCCCAGTTTGTTGAATTAATATAAGTTAGGTGTGTATTATTGAATTGAATATCGATAGTAGCAGATGCAATAGTATTTGCCGCAGGTAAATCTGTTCCCTTGACTTGAACACCTACTCTAAAACTACCACCAATTACTTTATCATTTTGAACAACAACTAATCTTTGTTCTATTGTCTGACCCTGCAAATATATAGTGAGAAAAAATATCACAGATATTGTCTTGGATAAATAAATTAATAAATTATTCATATCATATCTCATTTAAATTATTAAAAGTCTATGGAACAAATGATTGTTTAGCTGATGTAAAATTAGGATTAAAAAAGTTAAAGTCTGTACTTGTTACAAATCCATCTAAATTCCAGTCTGCATATTCATAACCATTTGCAGCACCAGTAAATTTTGGGTTAAATACGTTAAAGTCAGTACTGGTCACAAATCCATCTCGGTTTGCATCACCAGCAATCATTCCAAAGCCTCCTCCGGTAAGAGATTTCATTGGAACTGTTCCTGTAGTATAAGCTTTTGTTTGTAACGTTGTAAAATCATACAACATAGAACTATTAGTTAATGAAATTGCTGCTGCAGACATTATTGCAAGATGATTTCTGTGTCTTACAACCACATAATAATTTCCGGGACTTACACCCGTAAATGTAACAGGACTTGTTCCATCAGTATCAACAATAGTTCCATCATTTTTTAAGAATCCTGCACGTGCACTTACTTTTGTTTCTGATCCTGTTCCTTGTCTTAATTCAACCAGTACCCAATCAACGATATCGGAATTGGGAATGCTTCCAACAGTACTGGCAGAGTAACCAAAAGCAGTGGAATTATAAGCAAATTCTGAATTCAGCGGTATAAGATAATTCGAATTAAGAGTTGTTGTCATTTCACCGTTGCCACTATATGGTCCTTCCAGAAACACTTTCAAATTTGCAGTAATAAAATTAGCTGCAGGAGATGTTTTTAAAATTGTGCCTCCCGCTCCAACAACCCATCCGGTATTAACATCTGTAAAAAAGACACCCGATAAAGTGTGAGAATTCTTAACTTCTTCCTCATTCCAGTTTGCACCATTATTTGTAGTTCTGAAAACTGCACCCATATCACCGACAACAGTTCCATTGTTTACATCAGTAAAGAAAACGCCGCGTAAATGCTGTGAAAAATCATTGGTTAATTGTTCATCCCAGTTTGTTCCGCCGTCTGTAGTTTTAAAAATAGTTGTATAATCACCAACAATTGTTCCGTTATATTCATCTGAGAAATAAACACAGTTTAAATTTTCAGTTGTTTCACTATCTAATGTTAATTTAGTCCAGCTTTCTCCGCCATCAGTAGTATTAAGAACGATTCCAACATCACCCACAATGGTTCCGTTATATTCATCTGAGAAATAAACACAGTTTAAATTTTCAGTTGCTTCGCTATTTATTGGAGTCCAATTCGTTCCACCGTCGGTAGTTCTAATAATTCGTCCTGTATTACCAACAGCTATAGCAGTATTTACATCAATAAAAAATACACTTTTTAAATCTGTGGTTCCTTCATACATTATGTCCCAACTGACTCCTCCATCAGTAGTTTTACAAATAATCCCTTCTGCGCCTACTGCTAATCCGGTTGATTTATTCCCTTTTGGAAAATGGACTCCATGGATTCCACCATTTATTTCTATTACTGTTACATTCCAGTCTTCCCCTCCGTTTGTAGTACGCAGAATTCTTCCGGCATAACCAACCGCAATTCCGGTATCTTTACTGGTAAAGAAAATGTTATAAAGTTCTGCTTGTGCACCGGTGGATTTTAGTCCCCAGGTTTCACCACCATCTGTAGTTGAAACTATTGTTCCAAAAAGTCCGACAATAATTCCATTATTTTCATCAATAAAAGAAATACTCATAAGTGTTTTAGTTACTGCACTTGTTTGTACATCCCAATCTGCACCGCCGTTTGTAGTCCCAATTATAATACCATCGCCAACAACAATACCGGTATCATTATTAAAAAAATAAACATCACCTAAATGTACATATTCACCTAATGTATTCTCCTGCAGGTCCCAGTTTAATCCACCATCCGTAGTCCTGAGAATTGTTCTGCCATCACCTACTATTGTTCCTGTATCAGAGCTTGTGAAAAACACACTATTAAGTGAATTGTCTGTCTCGATTGACAATGCATCCCAGTCATCTCCTCCGTTTGTAGTTTTAAGAATGGTTCCATCTAAACCGACTGCCACTCCTTCATTTGAATTCAGATAAAATACATCATTCAAATCCTTTGAGACTCCGCTTGTTTGCGGTGACCAGGTATCACCGCCATCAATAGTTTTATAAATATCACCTCCCTGCCCGACCACTGTGCCATTATATACATCAGTAAAGCTCACACCGTTCAGAAAGAGCATATCTCCGAGGTTCTGTGGGAACCAGGTTAATCCGCCATCTGTAGTTTTAAGGATTGCACTATAAAAGCCGACAGCCCATCCGTTATTTGCATCAACAAAACAAAGGTCCAGTAATTCAGAATTAGTTCCACTTGTTATAGATTCCCAGTGTGTTCCTCTGTCAGTAGTTCTTAGAATTGTGCCGGCTGAACCTACAGCTACTGCAACATCTTCCGAAAGTAATTTAACAGCATTAAGTGCATTGCTCGTGGGATATGGATTCTGCAAATGCCATTGCGGATAAAGGTTAAAAGATGAAAGAATAAAAACGATATAAAATAACTTTTTCAATTAATTCTCACTGCCTTGCAATTAAATTACAATTTTTTAGTAAATAAATTCAACTATAAAAAATAAAATTTTTTCAATAATTATACCAGCAAAGTCCTTTATTTTTTTAAAAAATTATACAGCGTGTTTATCTTATTGAGAAAAGGTATTATTATTTAACAGGACAAAATATGAAGATAAATACTATATGATTGAAATAATCCTTTAATTAATCAGAATTATTGCGGATGTTTATATCACTGATTGATCCAGCGCAATTAAATCATCCGCTAATAAACTATCGATAATTTTAACCGACAGGTAAATTTTTACTTAACAGACGGAAAAAAAATCTATTTAATTACCCGGTTTATCTTTATACAACATTTTACAAAATATATTATAAAGCCAGGCAATTAATGTCCCGGCAATAAACCCTGTTACAAATCCATAAACAAAACCGATGACTGCACCGCCCCAGCTATATGAATAGCCGATATAAAATGAACTTGCCTTTGAAAATATTTCACCCGGCGAGCCCCATATTAAAAGCCACCAGGTACCTAATAATATTAGCAGTCCCCAAAACAAACCAATTGCCAGACCAAAGGCTCTTTTTCTCAGTACCATAGATCCTCCTGTATTTATTTTAGTGATAGAATAGCTAAATAAAATCAGCTTGTATTATAATATATAAATTTATTTCATCAAGGTCATTTTTTTGCTTTGAATAAAATTATCTGCTTTAATTTTGTAGATATAAACTCCGGATGAAAATTGTGATGCATTAAATTCATATTCATAGTATCCTGCTTTCATCTGTCCGTTTACAAGCGTTGTTACTAATTCACCCAAGATGTTATAAATACTTATGTTAACATTCGATTCCTTAGGCAGTGCAAACTTTATCGTTGTTACCGGGTTAAAAGGGTTCGGATAGTTCTGATATAATTCATAACTAACCGGCACTCCGCTGATAACTTTTCCTAAAACTTCAATTGCAGTTATCCTGCTGTCAGTTATTTTTAGCTCTTCACCATTCTTTAATTCTGCATTTAATATCTTTCCGTTTATCACATCTCTTATAGTGAGATCTATTCCTAAAGCTTTTATTGTTACAGGATAATTTTTCGTTCTTATTTGTATTATCTGTTCATTATTAAGATTTTCTAACATTCTTCCGCTGCTGTATCTTACATCAAATGCTCCTGAGGGCGGTAATGGCGGCAGTTCAAATAAATTCAGGTTTGTTTCAACTTCTGCTGCATATAAAGTAACAGATTTACCTTCACTATTTGTTACATTTATTTTTCCCCAGTCCTCACTTAGTTCCGCTATTGGTTGTATCTCTTCTTCAAGCTTCTTAAGTGAACTTCCGTTAAGATTTAATACACCATCCTGTGTTATTCTAGCCCAATATCCCTGACCGGATTTCAATGTGTCTGCTATGTAATATCCATCGTTATATCCGAAGAAGTATGTTGCAATTATTCCGGTTGGTGTAGAGGTTAACTGGTTTACTGGTATATCTTTTTCAAGGACTCCAATAATATTCCATCCTGCTTGTACCGGAACAATATCTTCTTGTGTTAATCCATAAATCTGTATCTGTTCGTCCTCTTCAAATTTTATCCAATAGCCGACTCCGGTTTCAAGTGTATCCACAGTTATATAACCATCATGAAAACTAAATGCAGAGGAAGAAGCTGAAGGAAATAAATTACTGACGGACATATCTTCTGCTATAAGCGGTACTGAAATAATATTCCAATCACCTTTTACAAATATTGTTTTACTCAAGCCAATGAAGATAATCTTAAGTGATGTTATTTCTGAGTTTGTAAGTGTATAGCTGCTCTGGTTTTTCATATTTACATTAACAAAGGAACCATTTATTCTGTCTTTCAGATAGAATGTTCCTTCAGGAAAACTTGTGCTATCCCAGGTAAGGGTAATCGGGTAACCTGCTGAGCCAGGTTGAAATGTAATATTCCAGAGAATATCTGTATTTACACTATCTCTGTAATCAATCCACGAACTTACCTGCGGATTTGTTGGAAGATTAAATCTTGCATCGAAAATGCTTGATGGTGGAGGAGGAGGGATTTCATATTCACCAAGTGATGCATCTATACTATCAGTTGCATCAATATGCTGACCGAATATTAAGACTTTACCTGATTCTGTGCCGTCAGCATCTTTTACTGTAATTTGATTTGACCAGACAGGCAGAACAGGTTCTACTGGAGGTTCGACTGAGTATTTAAACAATGTTCCAAATGTTCCTCCAACCCAACCGGTGTATTCATTTACAAAAAATGCTGTTTCTCCAAATCCTAAACCGGTATTCAGAGTTTCCCAGCTATCTCCAAAGTTGGTAGTTTTATAAACTGTTCCTTCTGAAGTATATCCCCAGACAGTTGTTGAATTATTAAAATTAATTGTTTGAAGTATTGGACCATTTTTAGTAATCCAGGTTTCACCGCCATCTGTAGAAACCAACACTGACTCGCCTCCGACACACATTCCAATATTTGAGTCGTAAAATTTTACACAAGAACCTGTTAAATTCGATTTATTAGTCCAGGTTTCACCACCATCAGTTGATTTAAAAATTCCGTTATCTCCAACGACCCAGCCATAATTTTGATCTATGAAAAATACTGACAATCCGCCAGCATTACTTTTATGAGTCCAGGTATTACCACCATCTGTGCTCTTAACTATCCAACTGCCACCTTCTTGACCAGTATCCCAACCCAAATTCTCATTGATAAAAAACAATGATGCTCTCATTTCATATCGAAGCAAATCATTTTCTAATGAAATATAATTGTTTGTCCAATTAATGCCTCCATCAGTAGTTAAATTAATACTATTTGAACCAAGACCGCGAACAACCCATCCAATTAACTCATTTATAAAAAATATATAAATGTAAGGTACGGCATCACTAGCGTCTATTTGTGTTTTCCATATTTTTCCACCGTTAGTTGTCTTTAAAATTAGTTTGCTACCAGGATTACCATGACGGAATCCAGCTGCCCACCCAACATTTTTATTATCGAAGTGAATAGAATAGATTGTATGCCACAAACCGCTAAATAGTTGTGACCAATCAGAGCTATTATTTTCTTTCAAACAGATTAAACCGCGTCTGCCAACTGCCCACCCGGTCCCATTTTGTGTAATAAAAATTGATCTAAATCCATTTTGCCAATAAGCACGATATTCCCTATACCAGGTTACTCCCGCATCAGTTGTAGAATAAATATAATTATCAGCACCATTAAAAAATACATACCAACCATTATTTGTATCTTTGAAATATATAGAAGTTATACCACCATTTGGATAGATATTAAGTTGTTCTTTACTTTGTGGAAAAGCTAATGGATACGATTCAACCCAGGTATCTCCACCGTCTGTTGTCTTATATAAAAGAGGGCCGTTAAAACCACTACCAACAAACCCCGTATTAGAATCAATAAAATCAACAGTAAGTAAATAACCATAAGGGAAAGGGATCTCACGCGATTTATCAATCCAGCTTATTCCACCATCTGTAGTTTTAAGCACTGAAACGGTGTCATTTCCTCCGCCAACAGCATATCCAATTAATTCATCAACAAAATCAATTGCATATAAATCATTTGTTGTTCCGGTATTTAAACTAACCCAGGATAAACCCCCATTTGTGGTTTTTAATATTGTTCCTGCAAAACCAGTTACATAACCAGTATCAGGTGTACAAAATTGTAAATCAGTTAAGTGCTGATTTGTATTACTTTCAAGTGAATCCCAAGTTGTACCACCATCAGTTGTTTTTAAAATCAATCCGGCTTCACCGCAGATCCATCCTGTGTTATAGTCAATAAACTGAACAGATTTTAAAATAAGACTTGTACCACTGTTTTGCTGAATCCACTCATTACCTGCGCTGGTAGTCTTTTTAATAAAACCTCCGGAGCCAACTATCCAGCCGGTACTATCATCAACAAAATAAGTTGACCACAAATCATTACCATCAGGTACCGGATTTTGATTAGTCCATTGTGATAAAGCCAATGGACTGATCAGCAAAAAGAAAAATGAAAATTGTATTAAAGATTTCATTGAAAACTACCCTCTTAAAAATTCAATAAATAAAATGTATCATAAAGTTCTCTTATATGCAGGGAGCAAAACCAATACTAATCTTTGCAAAATATTTTTATAAATAATAGTAATGTTTTACAATCAGCAAAGAAAAAAATTATTTCATATTCACGTTAAACTGAATCGTTCCGTTTGAATTTGTTTTCACCCAATATCCTTTTCCTGGAATAAGAACATTTACGGATTGATATCCTGTTTCAAAACTATAAAAATCAGAAGCAAGCAAATTCGGAGGATCAGAACTAATGTTTTGGACCGGCACCTGTTCATTAAACGGACCAATAAGATTCCATCCCGGAGTAACACTGACAGGATTGCTGATATCAGTTCCACATATTTGTAGTGTTTGATTTTCGGAATATTTTACCCAATAACCCGCTCCATTGATCAGAGAATCAACCGGATAATAACTGTTTCCATAACTAAAAACCTGAGAACCTGAATTTGAAAAAATATTTGATGATGACATATCATTATTTAAAAATGGTACAGAAACAAGATTCCATCCTGTATGGATATTAATATCAGTGCAGTTAACTGTAGGAGTAAATTTATATATAATACCATTTGTGGCAGTGATATAAATTTCATTGTTCTTATCCACACCAAAAGAAGTAATTAATCCAGCAGCAGTTACCAATAATTGATTTGCCGGCGGATTTATTCCGTCATAATCAAGCGCCCAGACTTTCTTTGAACAGTAATCACCATAAATATATTTTCCCTCCAGTTCAGGCACACTACTACCTCTGTAAACATAACCTCCGGTGATTGAACATCCATTACTATGAGAATATTCAAAGATTGGAAAAGTATAATCCGGATAATTACAACCAGAAGTATTGTATGTATGATTTCCTTCGTAACATCTCCATCCATAGTTTTTTCCACTTTCAATGAGATTTATTTCTTCCCATTCATTCTGTCCTACATCAGCACACCAGAACCAGTCAGTAACCGGATCAAAACTATTGCGCCAGGGATTTCTCAATCCCCAGGCATAGATTTCTTTTTTAATAGTTGTACTCGTACTGTCATAAAATGGATTTGTTGGCGGAATTGCATAAGGTGTTCCTCCGTCAACATCGATTCTCAATATCTTACCAAGATATACATTGATATTCTGAGCATTGTTTTGCGGATCACCGCCGCTTCCACCATCTCCGGTACTTATATATAAGTAACCATCGGTTTTCCTAAAGCTCATCCATCCGCCATTATGATTCTCATAAGTTTTATTGAAGGTTAATAGCTGATATTCACTGTTTTTATCAGCAGAATCAGGATTGCTTGTTACTTTAAATCTTGAAATGATTGATCTAAAAGGATTATTAGAACTATAGTATACATAGAAATAACCGTTATTTGTGTAATTTGGATGAAAAGCTAAACCGAGCAAGCCCATCTCTCCGCTAAAATAAACCTTATCTGACAGATCTAGAAATACTTTTGCATTTGTTGCTGACTGGGTATTTGGAAATACTTTTATCTTACCATCCTGCTCTACAACAAAAATTCTGTCTGTGTTGTCGTCAGCATGGGTTAAAAACACAGGACTGCTGAACGAAAGATTGGGAAAAGCATTTTGTAACGTAAACTGACCAAATGAAAAATCTGATGCCATTATAAAAATTACTACTATGGCGGTTATAGCCCTCATTTGCAGCTTAATCAAATGTAAGAAATAGTATGTCATAATTACCCTTATTATTTTTTTAGTTGATATATCCTATACCGATTTAAATAAATGCTTATCTTTTTTTGAAAAAAATACTTAAAATAAAATCGAATCGTAAACTTTAAGTTGTCTTAAAGCTCATAAATAAATTTCTAAAGTAAATAAAAAGTATTTTATTTCTATTACATTTGTATCAGTTTAAAATACTTTTAAGAAAATTTTTGCTCAGGAATTATTTTGAATAAAAAAAGTATCTCAATTGATCTTGCAGCTATATTGATAATCTATTTTCTGCCGCAGATTTCTGTTTTATTAAATATACCATTTTACCTGTTTGAACCAATGAGGATAATTATTGTAGCAGCAATGGTTCATAGTTCAAGAAATAATGCTTATCTGCTTGCCCTATTACTACCATTGTTCTCATTGTTATTTTCAAACCATCCCTCAGTTATGAAAACATTTATTCTATCTTGTGACTTATTGCTAAATATATTTTTGTATTTCAGATTGAATAAACTTTACAACAATAAATTTTTATCGATGGCTACAAGTATTTTAATCAGTAAAGCAGCATACTATCTGTTTAAATATTTACTGATTAAATTTTCGCTGATAGACAGCAGTCTGATTGCGACACCTGTTTACATTCAATTACTAATTATTATTGTGCTTAGTACTTATGTTTTTTTGATCGACAAATTATCTCCGCAGAAACAAATATCAGGAGATACAAAATAAAAACCTCATCAACTACTTAAACGACAGCAGACTATCATTGATAAGGGATCGAAAAAAATGTTACATTTACTTCATCAGCAGCATTTTCTTTACTGACACAAATTTTTCGGTTCTTAATTCACAGATATATACTCCGGTTGCTATCCCGCTTTGCGGTGCATTCCATTGATAGCTGTATCTTCCTGCTTTCAGAGATGTATTTACAAGTTCAGTTATTTTCTGACCTAAAGCATCGTAAATTGTAAGTGACACATCGGATGCTTCAGAAAGTGAGAACTCTATAACGGTGCTTGGGTTGAATGGATTCGGATAGTTCTGATATAAAACGGAAGTGGTTGGAATTATTTCAACTTCTACATCATAGGAATATTTATAACTACCATCTGTGTCGAGCTGTTTTAATCTGTATTGAAATTTATTTGCGCCTGACAGGTCTTCATCAGTAAAAGAATAAAAATTTTGAGAGGTACTGCTGCCATGTCCTTCTATAAAGCCGATATTATCCCATTCCTGATTCTCTGTTTTTCTTTCTATATTAAAACCATAGTTGTTGACTTCGGTTGCTGTTTTCCAATTAAGTTCTACAAGGTCATTAACTACGTTAGCTGTAAATGAGACTAATTCAACAGGAACAACTTTTTCCTGATATTTAAACATTGTTCCGTTCATACCACCAAACCAGCCGGTGTATTCATCTGCAAAACAAAGTGATGTTAAATTATTATCAGTTAATCCATTATAAGATATCCAGTTAGAACCAAGGTCGGTAGTGTTGAGAATTGTTCCATTAAAACCGGTAATCCAGACTGTTGCTGAGTTTGTGAAATAAACATCAGTTAAAGTTGCCGCAGCACCTGTATTTTGAGAAGTCCAGTTTTCACCTCCGTCTGTTGTTAGTAAAACAGTTCCGGCTTCACCAACACATATGCCTAAATTAGAATCATAAAATTTTATGCTGTTTAAATTATTTAAAGTTCCACTTGTTTTGGCTAACCAGTTTTCTCCTCCATCAACAGATTTTAGAATGCTGCCTCCAGCACCAACAGCCCAGCCAAGATTATCGTTTATAAAAAATGTACTTGAGCTGCTGACCGAACTTTTTTTATTCCAGGTTATTCCGCCATTGGTAGATTTAAAAATTCCAGCATTATCTTTATCCGAAGTAACCCAGCCGGTATTTTGGTCAATGAAAAAAACAGAGGAACCATTAAGAAAAGCAGAAGTCCAGTTCTCCCCGCCGTCAGTTGTCCAGTAAAATCCAAATGTTCCATCACCTACAACCCATCCAAAATTTTCATCAATAAAATAAACTGATTTAGTCGGTCCTTCTGAACTTTGGAAAAATTGCTGTGTTTTCCAGATCTTACCGCCATTAGTTGTTTTAAGTATGACATCTCCGGCTGAAGGAAGAAAACGATTTCTTTTCCCAACCGCCCATATAACATCTTCATTTACATAAAATAATGAATAGATATCATCTCCGCTGAAGAATGATGATTTGTCACCGCTTAAAATTTGTTCCCATGAATCCCCATCGTTTTCAGTCATAAAAATAGCTCCTGTAAAACCAACTACCCACCCTTGTCCCTGGTTGTTTCCGGAAACAGCAATCAAACCATTTTCTTCCCAGCCGCTATATTTACGTATCCAAGTGGAACCGCCATCAGTTGTGGTGTATATTTTTCTATCCCAACCATAAACGTTACCTCCAACAGCATAACCTATATTCTTATCTTTAAAGTATATCGAATTAACACCTCCGGAATTATACAGGATTGTTTGTTCAGTTGTAAAATGCTGTTTTGTATTCTCCCGATTTGACATTACAACTAATTCAATCCAGTTCTCACCACCATCAGTTGTTTTAAATATTACATTTTGATTTGAATATCCGCCGCCGATAAATCCTGTTTTTGCATCAATGAATTTAACTGATAGCATTGATAAGTAATCATAGTAAAAATTATTCTCTTTATTAATCCAACTTAATCCGCCATCAGTTGTTTTCAGAATTGCATAGGAACCAAATTCGCCTCCAACGGCATACCCCTCTAATGAGTTGACAAAGTCTATATCATAAATGTCACTTAAAGTGCCCGAAGGCAGATTAACCCAGGAAGAACCTCCGTCAGTAGTCTTCAAAATTGTACCGCCAAATCCAACTGTAAATCCAGTATTAAAATCCAGGAAATGTATTTTAGTTAAGTGTTTTGTTGTTCCGCTTATTTGATTGAACCAATTTTGTCCGCCATCAGTTGTTTTCATTATAAGTCCTGATTCCCCGCATATCCATCCGGTATTTTGATCAACAAACTGAACAGATTTTAGAATAAGGTTTGTTTTACTGTTTTGTTCTACCCAGTCTATTCCAGCATTTGAAGTTTTATTTATAAAACCATCTGAGCCAACTATCCAGCCATTATTATCATCTGTAAAAAAGACTGACCACAAATCGTTGCCATTTGGAACTGGATTCTGGTTAATCCATTGAGAATAATTGGTTTGAGTTACAAGGAATAAAAGATGTAAAATTATTAACAGAATTTTCATGGATAGTCTCCGTTTATACACAAATCCAAAGTATTAAAGAGAAAATAAAAGTCATTTTGATGTTTATCTTTAATTGTTCGTTAGTTAAATAAGTTAGATTCTGTGATAAGTTTATCCAATCATTATTCCATAAAAAATTGTAGTTATTTAAAGAATTATGACCGTATTGATTATCAATTATAGAAAGTGTATCAATATCAGGCGAGGCAATAAATTACTAAAATATCAAGTCAGGGGGTTGCGTAGTTCAAAAGGTGATAGTTTGTAGTAAGCATAATAAATAAACCCCTGCCAATATTTATTAACAGAGGTTTAAAATTAAAAGTATCAAAATGTATAATGTATAATACTTATTTAATCAAAGTCATTTTCTTTACCTGAACAAATTCCGATTCTGAATTTATTGAAGGATCACTTACTTCCAAACTATAAAAATATACTCCGCTTGATATGCTGCCTGCATTGTAAGTAACTTTATGATATCCTGCTTCGTAAGTTCCTTCTGCTATTGTTGCTATTCGTTCACCAAGCAAATTGTAAAGAGTTATTTTTAGTTTTGTCTGTTTTGGTAAAGCAAACTGAATTGTTGTGCCCGGATTAAATGGATTCGGGTAGTTCTGCTCCAGTTTATACTCTTTTGGGATTTCAATTGTTGAAACTGCTATCTTTTGCATGGCACCGTCACTGATCAGAATTTCTTCACCGGATTTTAAATTTTGTATCAGGATTTTACCGCTTTCATCCGCTACTCTGATATCAATTCCTTCTGTTTTAAGTTTCAACGGAAACTTAACTCCTTTAAAGTCTATTTGTTTTAAATATCCATCTAACTTTTCCGCTATCCTGTTAGTTTCATATCTTATATCAAACATTCCCGGCGGTGGAACAGGAGGCAATTCATATTGGCTTAAATCAATATCATCTCTGACACAATAAAGGATATAACTTTTTTCTGAAGCATCGGTGAAAACAATTTTTCCCCAATCCTGCGGAAACCAAACTTTGGATTGTTCTCCCTTTGCAATGTACTCGGGGATTACTATCTGCCCTGCTGCTGTTAGCTTTGCCCAGTATCCATATCCGGGCTTTAAGTTAGCTGCTATATGATATCCCATTGAATATTCGAAGATTGGGCTATTAATCAAACCAGAAGGTATGGTAGTTAAATTACTGGACAATACTGTTTCCTCATATCCTCCGATTATGTTCCATCCGGTACCGACACTAATAGGATCATGTGGTACAAACTGTATCGCAGGCCATTCATCTCCTGTGTTGTATATCTGAGCTCCATTATTCTTCATCCAGTAACCCATACCTGGTGTTGTAGTTGTAACCTGCTGATAAGCTCCGCTGTATTTGAACACATCACCAACTTTGCCTGTCCACCAATTTGCTGCTTCCATACCATCCGGATTTATTCCGGGAGCAGATACTATATTCCATCCATCAGTAACTGAAACTGTTAAATTAAATGTTGAAGCAGAGGATAAAACAGATCTATCATAGACTGATATTTCTGATGAATCTTTTGTAACAACAAATCCCGAATCATGCATACAGTTTATACTATTTAATAAAAATTTTCCGTAAGAATTATAACCACTATATAAATCGGGATTTGTAATTTGCGGATAATAAGCAACCGGTGTTAACATAAATTTTGCAGCATACCATGAAGCAGCAAACGGATCAACAGAACCTAACAGCATATTTCTCTGAATAGCAATATTTCCATAATTACGTTCAGGATTAGTCCAGGCTGCATCAATTATTGTCAGTTTTGGAAATGTTACCTGCATTACTTTTGCTGGTAGAGCGAATTCACTGAAAAAATAATTGTTGTGCATAGCATCGCCGCCGCCATACCGTTCTTCCTGATGAGCAACTGTAAGCACTCCTACCCAATTTTTTATTGCCAGTGTTGCACCAGTCCAGCCGTGAGCTTTTAAGACCGGGAAATTAATCAGACATAAACGATCGTGATTATATGTTTGAGCAGCGGGATCCCAGATTCCATGCTTTAATGATATATAATGATTTCCTGATGGAGACTTGAATTTTGGATAACTAATTTTAGTAGCGGGATCATATGTATATCCATCATTATAATCACCATCTGAATATTCTGTTACTACTTCGTACATTATATTTGCCCATCTGAATACATATACCGGATATCCTTTGGAACGAAAAGTATTTATAACATCGAGAATACATTGATTTGGATCTTCAGAATTATTATCATCTTCACCAATGGGCGCCCATTGTGTATTATCTCCAACAAGAATTTCACCGGTAAAACCATCAGGATGCTGAAGAATTTGCCATATCAAACCTTTAATCCTGTCTGTGCTTGTGGTATTCCTGAAATCCCATTGAAAACTTCCCTTTATAATCACAATATCATTTGAACCAACAATTCCGGTAGGATGTACCGCTGTTTTATACAGATAGAGACCTTGTGTTTTCATCATTAGAAGCAGTGTGTCAATTGCAGGATCGACCAGATACTCATCCGGTACTGTAGAATTACTGGCAGCTAAAGAGCCTGCGGTTGGCGGTATTTTATCCATCACAAATACTTTGGATACAGGATTATTTACTTCCCATGCAGGAAGTGTTTGAGATTGAATGGCAACATTTAATAGTAATACAGTAATTATCATTACACAGATTGATAAATTATTGTAATTTTTTTTCAGTTTTCTTTTGCTTATGGATTTCATTGTAATCCCTCCTCTATTAAAAAAAATCCAACTTCTGGTTTTAACTGTCACGTACAGAGAGCGAATTCCTTTTGTAATAAAATAGCCACACAGATTATTTTGTCGCCTGCAGCGGCAATATAAGATTATTCCTGATCAAACATTTCCTTAATCTTATTATAATCATATTTACCATTGGTATTTGTCGGGATCTGATTTGTTGATCTGACAACCAGCGATTTAAAATTAAGCTGATACATTTTCATAACTTCTTCTTTCACTTTCACTTCAGTCAGATAGTCATCTGAGTGAACAAGAATCTGAAGTAAATCATCTTTACCTGTACAGGCAACAGAAATTTTAAAATGATTTTCAAGCATCTTCTGAACTTCATCAAGATTAATTCTTAATCCGAAAATCTTAATAAATCTTTTCATCCTGCCTGTTACATAAAAGAAACCATCTTCGTCTTTATAACCAAGATCTCCTGTGAACAAAACTCCTTTTAACTCATCGCCTTTTGACAAATCACTTAATGTTTCAGCATAACCGAGCATTACATTATCGCCTTTATAAACAATTTCACCGACTTCATTTGGTTTTGGTATCTCAATACCATCGTTCATTATTTTTAATTCACCGCCCGGAATAGATATTCCGATTGAACCAATCTTTCCGCTTAATTTTTCGGCAGGTACATAGGTTATTCTT
>JAVEUY010000365.1:0-3383 GCA_034005315.1 Ignavibacteriaceae bacterium
CGAAGAATGATCTGATAAATGCATTTCTGAAAGTGAAAAACTCATTGTGAGTTCCAATTGTTAAAACATGATTTCCGAAGTAAGCTGAGAAGTTATCAGTTAACTCAAATACATCCTGATCTAACTCGTTTACAGATGAAAATCTATCAGGTCCGGCAACAAGAATTACAGCTTCTCTCATTACTCTTACTTCAGGACGAGCTTCGGTAGTACCTGCTCTTCTGTCTCTGATAGAAGTAAAACCAAGTATCAAATCGTTAGAAAGGTTATTTCCAAGTGTACTGTTTAACTGCAGAACTGTGGAGTTGGTAACGTTCCTGATTCTGTAATTAAAAGTATTAAATGATATCTGATTATTAGCATTTCTACCGGCTAAAATATCCTGATAAGAATTAACATAATTATGTCTTAAAGTAAATTTGTGATTTTCTGACTGGTTAAAGTCTAACCTAACAAATAACTTGTTACTTGGCTGTTCAATTGTAGTTGGACCATAAGTTCCTGCATCCATACCTTTAGCTTTTAAGATATCATAAAACTGATCAGCAAGACTTCCGGCTGTTTGAGGACCAGTAGCTAATGAAATATTTGATAATGGCTGATCTTTTCTTGTGACTTCACCGTTAACAAACATAAATAATTTATCTTTAATGATTGGACCACCAAGTCTGAAACCACCGGCATATTCTTTAAATTCAGGGTAATCCTGCTCATTGTTTGCTGTAACAGGATTGTCAGTTATAAAAGTACCTTTCCCTACAAGGTCCTGATTTCTTCCATATCCATAAACTGAACCAGACCATTTGTTGGTACCGCTTCTTGTAATTGCATTAAGACCGCCGCCGGTAAAGCTTCCATATTTTACATCGTAAGGAGCTACAATAACCTGAAACTCCTGAATAGCATCAATACTGATTGGATTAGTTCCTGTTTGACCACCCGGAGCACCGGAAGCGCCCAAACCAAATAAATCATTGTACTGTGTACCATCAATCTGAATGTTGTTATAACGATTGTTTCTTCCTGCAATGGAGTTACTTGTTCCACTCGCCTGCGGAGAAAGTTTTGCAAGGTCACCAAAGTTTTTACCAATAGACGGTACTAACTCGATATCTCTTGCTGTTACGTTTTGTGTTGCACCTGTTCTGTTACTTGAAATAATGGAGTTCTTTTCTCCAATAACAGTAATATCACCCAATTGTACTGCATCTTCGACTAAGGTAAAATCCACTCTGAGATTTTGACCTAATTGAAGAGGAGCAATATCTGACTCTTGAGCTTTGTAGCCGACAAAAGAAACGGTTACAACATAAGGACCGCCGGTCCTTAATCCGTTTAAGTTATATTTTCCATCAACACGAGAGGTTGTTCCATATTGGGTTCCTGATGGCGTGTGAACCGCAATTATATTTGCGCCAGGTAAAGGCTCACCTTTTGCATCTACTACTGTTCCATTCATAGCTGAAGTTGTAACACCCTGAGCAAAGGAATTGGTTTGCGTCAAAAAGAATGTAAACATTATCAGCAGAA
This sequence comes from Ignavibacteriaceae bacterium, assembly GCA_034005315.1. Lineage (GTDB taxonomy): Bacteria > Bacteroidota > Ignavibacteria > Ignavibacteriales > Ignavibacteriaceae > IGN3. The sequence goes on from JAVEUY010000365.1 coordinate 1,531, forward strand.
AGAATGAGAGGAAAGAGTATCTTTTTGTCATATCTTCTCCTTGATTGTGTTAAAGAATTGTATAGTTAAAGTTATTGTTAATAAATTAATACATAGCATATTTGCTTTAATAAGCATAGGAAATATTAGGCTATTAGATTATTTATGCAAGTATATCAGTCATTTTTTCAAAAATTATTTTTAATTGACATGATTTAAACACTTGCATTTTAAAATATCTTAATTTTTCGATTGAATTTGCATTTATTTATTTTGCATATAGTCAAATAAAAGTTAAAAGAAAAATGCTTAGAAAAAAAATTCTTCTACTCGTTCTAATAATCGTAAGTGTAAATCTTACTGCTCAACAAAAATTTTACAATATCCTGATATCATTTGATGGTTTCAGGTGGGATTATCCAAATCGTGGTATTACACCTAACCTGGAATTTATAAAACAGAATGGAGTTCATGCCAGTTCGTTAAAACCCTGCTTCCCTACTAAAACTTTTCCAAATCATTATTCAATAGTTACAGGATTATATCCCCAGAATCATGGAATTATAGCTAATAATTTTTTTAATCCGGTAACCGGAAAAATGTACAGAATCGGAGATACCGTTGCTGTAAGAGATCCACAAAATTATATAGGCGAAGCAATATGGGAAACTGCAAAACGACAGGGAGTTATAACCGCAAGTTATTTCTGGCCTGGTTCTGAGCTCACTCTTGAATACAGAAGACCTGATTATTATGAAAAGTATGAACACAAAAGAGCTTATTCAAAAAGGGTTGAAGGTGTACTTGATTGGCTGAAGCTTCCATACAATCAACGTCCAAAATTAATTACTATGTATTTTGATGCTACTGATACTTATGGTCATCAGTTCGGTACAAATTCACCGGAAGTTACCAGAAGCATTATGCAGCTTGACAGCCTGATAGGAAAACTATTTAATGGACTTAAGGATTTAAATCTTTATGACAGCACAAATGTAATAATCGTTTCTGACCACGGAATGACTGATGTAAGTAATGAAAGAATTATAAATATCGAAGAGATTTTATCTACTACAAAACAAAAAACTGTTGATTCCGGTCCGGTGATGTATGTGTTTCCTGAAGAAGGTGAAAAATCAAAAATCTACGATTTGTTAAAAGCATCCGAAAAGAATTATAAAGTTTATTACAGAGATGAAATTCCTGAGTATTTTAATTTCTCAAAAAGTTTTATCATTCCGCCGATCCTTATTGTTGCTGAACCTGGATGGAGCCTTTTAACAAATCGTGAAGTAAAAAAATATGGCAGTATGACTGTTGGAGGTAATCACGGTTATGATAATAATTTTATAGATATGCATGGAATATTCTTTGCTATCGGACCTGATTTTAAAACAGGATATACCTGCGGCACTTTACAAAATATTGATATAAATCCATTGCTTGCTAAACTGCTGCATATTATACCGAATCAAAAAACAGACGGCAAGTTTGAAAGAATAGAATTTTTATTAAGGAATTATTAAACCCTGAAATTATTATTTAACAAACCTGAATATTCATTTTATGAGGGAATGAAATATATTTGAAACATCTTAATATTAATTATACTAAGGGAAAACTTAGTAATGGTCTTGAATACATTCTGCACCAGGATAATTCATTACCATTAGTTTCGGTTAATATCTGGTATCGTGTTGGTTCGGCTTACGAAAAAAAAGGCAAAACCGGATTAGCTCATTTGTTTGAGCATATGATGTTCCAGGGATCAGAAAACGTACCGAAAGAAATGCATTTCAAATATATCCAGGAAGCTGGCGGCACACTTAACGGCTCAACATCAAGGGACAGAACAAATTATTTTGAAGAGCAGA
>JAVEUY010000366.1:0-3362 GCA_034005315.1 Ignavibacteriaceae bacterium
TCTTTCGGAGGGCTTTTTAACAAAGAAATATTATTATTTTTTAACAAATTTTTGAATAAATTCATTAACAAACATTCTAAGATCAGGAGTTCCAATTTCTTGAAGTTCGTATCCGATTTTAACTGTTGGTTTGTTGATTTTAACAATACGGTTAAGATCAATAGGAGTAGCAATAACAACTGCATCACAAGGAGTGTTTTCAATTGTTTTTTCTAAGTCTTTAATTTGCTGTTCGCCATAACCCATAGCTGGTAATAAAGTACCGATGTTAGGATAAATTTTGAAAGTTTCAGCTAATTTACCAACAGCATATTGTCTTGGATCAACCAATTCAGCAGCACCACATTTCATAGCAGCAACTGTACCAGCACCGATTTTCATTTCACCGTGTGTAAGTGTTGGTCCGTCTTCAACTACTAATACTCTCTTACCTCTGATAAGTTCTGGTTTGTCAATTGAAAGTGGAGAAGCTCCGTCAACAACTGCAGCGTTAGGATTAACCTTTGCAATGCTGTTACGAACGATTTGAATAGCTTCTGGTCCTGCAGAGTCCATTTTGTTGATAACAACAACATCAGCAAGTCTTAAAGTAGCTTCGCCTGGGTAGTATGATAATTCGTGACCTGGTCTGTGTGGGTCAACTACAGTAATCATCATATCTGGTTTGTAGAATGAGAAGTCGTTATTTCCACCGTCCCAAAGAATAACATCACAACCATCTGGATCGTTTTCAGCAGCTCTAACAATTGCTTCATAATCAACACCAGCATAAATTACGTTACCACGAGCTACGTGTGGTTCGTATTCTTCCATTTCCTCGATAGTACATTTGTGTTTAGCTAAATCTTCGATTTTTGCAAAACGCTGAACTTTCTGAGCTACTAAATCACCATAAGGCATTGGGTGACGAATAGCAACTACTTTTAATCCTGCTTCCATCAATAACTCAACAATTCTTCTTGAAGTTTGTGATTTTCCGCAACCTGTACGAACAGCACCAACTGCAATAACTGGTTTGGTTGATTTAACCTGAGTTTTACCAGGGCCTAAAAGGTTAAAGTTAGCTCCACATGCATTAACCATTGCACCAATATTCATAACTACACCGTAAGGAACGTCGCTGTATGCAAATACACATTCTTCAACGTTTAATTCTTTAATTAATCTTGGTAATTCATCTTGTGCATAAATTGGAATTCCAGCTGGATACAATTCGCCAGCTAATTCAGCTGGGTATTTTCTACCGTCAATGTCAGGAATTTGAGCAGCTGTGAAAGCAACTACATTATAATCCGCATTGTTTCTGTAATAAGTGTTGAAGTTGTGGAAATCTCTTCCTGCAGCTCCGATAATAAGTACATTTTTCTTAGCCATAACTAATTTAATTTACCGTATTTGGTGTTAAACATTAATTCAATTGAGGCAAAGATATAGGATTAAAGACCAAAAAAAGAAAGATTAGAGCCCGAATAAACATGTTAAGTAACATATTTTGCCCATTTTCGACAGTATATTCACCTCATTATCAGCAAAATAGATAAAAATATTTCCCCGCAAACTACCTCTATAATGAGTAATTCACGGGGAAATAATTTTTCACATGTATATAAATACTATTGCTTTACTATTCTTTGATTGTAGGATTTGTTTCCACTTGATATTTTGACAAAGTATAAACCTGACGAATATGAACTAATGTCAAATTCTTTTGATAGAGTAGTATTGCAATTTATTTCTTCGGAATGAATCAATTTACCATCAATACTTAGTATCTCTATTTTTGCATTTTCAATTTCTGCAGACGATATCTCTACAATAAATCTTCCCTGATTCGGATTGGGATAAATGCTAATTGAAGTTTCATCAAAAACACTAGTACGCCCAACAAAAAGCTTAATATATACTGAGTCTTCTGTGTAACAACCATCTGTATTGAGAATTAAAGTATACCATCCTTCTTCGTTTACTGATAGTTCGTTTGTTGTACTTCCTGCAAGCCATTGCCATTCTGGAGAAAGATAAGCAGAATCTGGAGTGTAAGTAACCTCTGCCGAAACTACGAAAGGAAAACTGCCGGTAATAATTGTATCATTCATGTCATCGTCTGCAGGGAAGGATATTACCTGATCGAAATGAACAATAAAACCGTTGATTGTGTCATTATCCAGATTTGCATCATGTTCATAATCAATATATGCCTTATATACAACAGCACCAACTGCTGACAGATCTACTGTATTAGTTGTTAAACCGAATTGAGAACTACCAGGAGCCATGTCCTCTTCAACTACGAGATCTTCATTAAGTAAAACTACAGATTCTGATTCAAGATATAGTGTAAATGACGTACCAGCGGTGATTGTCGCAGTTCCAGTATTTTCAACCATATATGGCACCTGTGTTGTTTCATTTAAATCGCAGTTATAACCAGAACTAGGTTCTGTAAGCGCTAAATCTGAGCTAAGCATTACATCCGTGTAAATGACATTAAAGTAAAGATAATTGTTGATAACAGCATTACCATTGTTTCCAACATATGCATTGTCTAAGAAATTAAAGTCAAAACTTGCATTATCCGTCGCATTGTGTGAATCGGCATAACCTGAATATGACAGCATTACCTGAGACTCTGAAAGTACAAGTACCTGAAAAGTCATACCAGCAGGCACATAAGTAAGGTTATAATCCATTCCTTCTGTCATTAAATTACCTACATTGGTAAATTGATCATTTTCAAGCGTTAAAATTATTGCATTAGCAATAGCACCGTCATTATCATTTGATTCGTAAAAGTTTGAACCCGATGCTGTAATCCTTGGGATAGAGTTATCACTGCTAATTTCTAAAGTATAGTCGCCAAATTCATTTGAATCATACCCATAAACCATTACATAATAAATACCTGCTGGCAAACTCTCATAATATACTGTTGAGTTCAAGTCATTTGTACAAAGGGAATAATCGTCATCGTCGTTATATCCGATTTGATTGGAACAATCACTATAAACATTTATTTTTGTGTCAAAATCAGAATTACATGTTGAAAATAACACTTCATCATAGTCTTGATTCAAAGTAACAGTATACCAATGATATCCAGATGATTCAATTGTATTAAAACTTGCCGCATCGTTTATTAAACCATAATTAAAGGCTGTCATACAATCAGAACCTTGAGTTAAATTAAAACTAAAAGGTCCTATCCACAATGAAGATTCTGTTGGACTACAAACCGCTTGAATATAAAACTCATACTCTCCCTCTGATAACCCAGTAATCAAGTATTCTTGAGTATCAAGATTATTTAACAGAGTTCCGCTACCAGGTGTAAAGCCAAAATCACCATACTCTAAAGATCGGAA